>NZ_JCBDGH010000066.1:0-85860 GCF_059833955.1 Vibrio sp. R15-SG3-ISO1A | reverse complement strand
GGCTTTTTCACTATTGTTTTTTCTGGTCTAACCGCAGCTTTGTCTGGTCTAACTGAAGCTTTGTCCGGTTTCACAATAGCTTTGTCTGTCTTCACCGCAGATTTATCTGGCGTGGGCATCGGTGTCGGGATCGGCTCGGCAATAGCTGCCGCTTCGATCGGTGCAGGTTCCGGTTTCACGGGCAGGTCGGCCTCTGGCGAGACACTAGGCGCTGGAACTGCCGCTGCTTTAAAGTTAATTGAGACACTCTGAGACTGCGTTCCCGCGGGCATCGCAAATACTTTCGCTTCATGAGCGACGAGTAATATGGCCCCGTGAACCGCTAGTGAGAGCGTTCCTGCGATAGTGTAGCGTTTGACATTCACGGTGATTTCTCTTGTCCGACATCAACAAATTGCCAAGATTATTACTTACAATGCAAATAAGATCAATTATCAATTGCATTATCATTAGCGTGGAATTATGATCTCGTCCAGTTTTTAAGATTTTGGCGCGAAGCAAGAGCTGACAAGCGCTAAGCGAGTAAATAGCATGTTGGATATCCATCAATTTGATGAATCAGTACTCGGTAAAGAAACCTCTGATCCGTTGCATTTTGCCTTCGCGGATAAAACCTCAAGACTTGGCACAAGCGGCGATCAAGGTTCTACAATTTTATTATCAACCCGCCTCAATGAGCCCTCATCATGTCGGTTCATCGCTTAGAAATGGAACGTTTATGGATTCAGTAATGACAAAGACCCAACAGCCAGACACGCTTGCTCAGCAAGTCGCAGCGCTATTAGACAGTGACCCAACATTGTTGCCTGCTGCCATCGCAGAGCAGTTAGGAGTCAGTGAGTATGACGTGGTGGCCGCTTTGCCGACGGAGATGGTGACCTTGGTCTCGGGCGACCATGCGCAAGCTGTGCTGGAAGCGTTGGTTGACTTTGGACCAGTGACGACAATCGTGCACTCATTTGGCTCTATTTTTGAAGTCAAAGCGCCGTTTCCAAAAGGGAAAGTGGCCCGCGGCTACTACAACCTAATGGGACGCGAAGGTCAGATGCATGGGCATTTCAAACTCGACAACGTACGTGCGATTGCCTTAGTCAGTAAGCCTTTTATGGGACGTGAGAGCCACTATTTTGGTTTCTTTAGTCAAGAGGGTAACAACATCTTCAAGATCTACTTGGGCCGCAATGAAAAGCGTGAACTCATTGCGAGTCAGGTTGAACAGTTTCACCAGTGGCATGCGCATTATAAAGGTCTATCAAAGTAACCGCGCGCGGCTAGGACTTAACAACAATCATAAAATTGAGAAAGACAATCAGGAGCTCAACATGGAACAACAGGTCAAGCAGGAACGCTTGCAAGGTCGCTTAGGCCCAGAAATCAAAGAATTTCGTCAAGCGCGTAAGACATTGCAGTTGGCGACAGTCGACGAACATGGCAAACCCAATGTCAGCTATGCGCCGTTTGTACAAAATCAAGAGGGATACTTTGTGCTGATTTCTGAGATTGCCCGTCACGCGCGCAATTTGCAGGCGAACCCGACGGTATCCATCATGTTGATCGAAGATGAAGACAGCTCCAAGCAACTCTTTGCTCGCAAGCGCTTAACCTTTGATGCCACTGCACACGTTGTGGAGCGAGAAAGCGAGCAATGGCGACAAGTGATCGCGCAGATGCAAGAGCGCTTTGGTGAGATCATTGATGGCTTGAGTCAGTTGCAAGACTTTGTGCTGTTTAATCTCAAAGCAGAGCAGGGCTTGTTCGTTAAGGGATTTGGTCAGGCGTATCAGGTATCTGGTGACGATTTGGTGGATTTTGTCCACCTGCAAGAAGGGCATCGCAAAGCCTCCAACGCATAAAATAGTCAGGTGCTTAAAGTCATCATCTGCTTAAAGCCATTATCTACTTAAAGCCATCATCCGCTTAAAGAAAGCCGCCGCCTAAATCAATCAGCGATAAACGACAAAAGGGAGCCTGTGAGGGTAATCACAGGCTCCCTTTTAATTGTCTAAGAAGACTCAGTGAGAGGATTGGGCGATGAGGCTTGCCAAATCCTCAATACCTTGCTTCCAATCCGCGGTGGTGGTTAAGTTGGCGCAGCTAAAGCGCATCGAGTGTTGGAATTGCGTGCCGGTGGCAAAGAGTGAGCCGGGGAGAAGGCTTATTCCACGTGGCTTCGCGTGTTGATAGATGGTTTGACTGTCGCAGTGGTCGGGCAAGGTTAGCCAGACTAAAAAAGAGCCTTTCGGTTGGTGTAGTGAATAGTGACCTGAAAGGGTGGGATAGCGCTGCAAGGCGAGATCCAACTGGGTGATAAACAGTTTAGTGTTGTGCTGATAGAGCCGGCGCATTTTCTGCACGTGCGAGCGGTATTTACCGGTGGTGAGAAACTCTGCCACGGCAGACTGCATCAGGTTAAGGCTGCCCATGTTATCGCTCATCAGGTAACGCTCAATCTGCGCTTGGTATTGACCCGCTATAATCCAGCCGATCCGCAACCGTGAATCGAGCATCTTCGAGAGCGAATTGACATAGATGACCCGGTTGTCTTACTTCTACATTTAAACTGGTGATTGATGTTGCTGCCATTTTACGTGGCGTGGCATGTTTACTAGTAGTACTCATTTGATAGATGAGTACGGGGATGGGGTGGCAACACCCCTTAACTCCTACACAGATTAGAGCAATTTTCGAAGGCTGTTATGCCCCTTTATAATTTAGTTCTGCTTCCAATAGCAGCTTGCGTTTATCGTCATTGCCTAAATTTCTGTAATGCGATAAACCTAAACATACCACTGATTTAGTACGAGTGACTGTATGCGAGTAAAGATTGAAAAAAATGAACATGGTGAACATTACTTTGTAATACCTGATGAGTTGCAAAAAGAACTCTCTTGGAATGAAGGAGATGCTATCCAGTGGATTGATAACGGAGATGGTAGTTGGACTTTAAAAAAGTTGAGTAGGCTTGAGGCTTTAAAAGCAAAAGCATTTGAAAACCCTGACGTGAAAGAAGAATATGATCGAATTTGCACTTCTTTAAATGTGGATCAGCAATCTTTCGACGCATTCAATGAGGTATTGGATGCTCCTCCCAAAGAAAATGAATGCATAAAAGACTTACTAGAACGAAAGTCCCCTTGGGATGATGCCGAAGAGAAATAGCTGTTGTACCGGTGATGAACAAGCGATCTCTTTCCAGGGATTTTCTGGCAAAAATGTAACAACTAAACTGTTCGTTCTTAGTTCTCGTCTATCAACTGCCTAGAAATCCTCGGTAGGTCAGTTGTTGCAAAAAATGCACTAACTTAAAAATGCCCCTTTATTGTTTAGAGTTGTTACTCATAACATTTCTGAGCCCCCACATTTGAATAAATATTGCTAATGCCTATATAGTGCAACTAACTACATAGAGGAGGGTTGCGCACGGGTGATGGGCAATAGAAAATCGCTGTATTAATTGATCCAGAAAACACTCCATCCTCAAAGCTAAAACTGGTTATTGAAGAGCTATCTAGTTTGGGCAGATAATCGTTAAACGTGCACATGGCGACTTTTCTGCTGAACAACTAAAAAACGGGAAGCAGCCTTTGAGTGAGTTGGCGATTCAAGCCAAACAGCAATTCGCCTACACATCTGGAAAAAATCGGTAGACTCTTTAATGATTATTGACGCAATGGATCTCTTGTACAGCCAAAGGTTTGATGCTTTTACTTTGATATCCAGTGATAGTGACTTTACAAGTCTTGCCAGCAGATTCAGAGAGTCGGAGATACACGTCATCGGTGTTGGAAAGGCGATGACTCCGACTTCGTTTAAAAATGCTTGTGACGACTTTGTCGTTATAGAGAACTTAAACGCAGACGTTGAACTTGAAGGCGTGCAATCAAGCTCTAATCAAGACGCAGAATGCAAATTATGGCGATTAATGCATCACGCTTGGCAGAAGTATAGAGATGAATCGGGTTGGGCAAAACTAGGTGAAATTGGCAAGTATTTAAAGAGATTGAAGCCAGATTTTGCCCCTCGAAACTACAGATTGAAGACGTTATCTGACTTTTTTGATAAGTATCGACACACTATAGAACACGCAACAGCAAACGTTCTGGTATGGAGTTTCAGTTGATAACAAAGGCTAGCAGACAAAATGATGTGCTGTTTTCGCTGATAGTTTAAACGAGTTTCGTTTCCTACCAATTAGGTGGACAGGTGATAAATTAGGAGATCTTGCTCCACCCCGTCTTGAATGCAATAACTTGGACTAACCTTTTTAAGCTGACCACCACACTTTTTCGCAATGTGTTGAGAAGCTACGTTGCCTTGAAGACAATGTATTTCCAATGTTCGTATGCCATGTTCCTGTTTGAGTTGTGCTTTGGCTTGCTCTATACAAATACAGGTAATATTATGCCCTTGGGCTTCACGAGTTAACCAGTACGCCACTTCACTTGAAGAGCGGTGCTCATCAATGGTTCGTATACCAAACACGCCAGCGATTTTATCATCAACCCATATCGTAAACCATCGGGCCACATTTTCTGGGAACCCAGCACGTTGCTGAATGTAGCGAGTCATGGTATCGACGTCCTTGACTTCATCGACCCAATACAAATAGCGAGAAAGATATTCTCGCTCTTGCTGGACTACCTCAAACATGGCCTGCGCGTGCCCTACACTTAATGGGGTTAAGGTGAACTTATCATGATTTATCATATTTTGCCTCCAACTGAGAGATGGGAAGAGAAAACTTTGCGATCTCTGGAGCTCTGCTAAGATAATCAATGGCCTCTGTCGTAAGCATCACTCTCCCCTCTTCCACTTGGTAAATTGCGATGTGCTCTAGTGGGTGCGACTCGAAAAATGATTGTAATGAGTAGTTAGACACACGAATTGGCATATAGTCATTGAGTAAAGCGCTCAACTGTACATCAAACGGGCCCGACATATTGGTCCCGATTAAACCAAACAATTGCTCCCGATTGTCACTACAGTGACGCAAAGCTGAGTAGTTATTGCGAAAAGCTTTGAACACAAATCCACTGAAACCATGTTTCATCAATTCAGGATAGGAGAGTTGTGGCAACGATTCATCGGCAATGAACATATGAGACTTAGCGTGTCCCACGTTCATATCATAATTCTCGTTTAGAGGCTGTTCTAGAGCAAAATAATCAACATCTTCGAGCAACTTCAACGTCGAGGCGAAGTCCGTGTGTTGGATTGACGCGTTGAAATCGAGAATAAACTTCGCTTTACCTCGGTGAAAGTTCAGAAATTCTTTCAGATGATTCAAATGATGAGGACTGGTTTTCAATTTGACGTAGTCCGCGCCAGGTTTCCAATCACCATTCTGAGTAATCCCCACCGTTTGATAGGTGCTCGATGTTTGACTGGGTGTGAGATCAAAAGCACGATAGTGTAGATTTGCAAAGTAGCTGATCGCGTTTTGGATATGCGGAGAGTCGACACAAGTGTACTCATTGAATCGTAACTTTAGACTAGCTAGCGACTCACCGGCGCTTGGTGATAGCGGAAATTCCATTGCAAATCGAAGTTGGTCATTGACGGCAAACGCGATTAAGATTTCCGGCTTTGCAGAAATAGTCCCTGAAGCAGTGTGAATGGCGTATGGTATAGGATGTTCACGCACCAACAATTTAAGCGATATAGCCATACACAACCTCATATCCCATGGCGGTAATCTGAGCCTTGCTCTGCTCCATTTTCTCAGTCCCTGCTTTATCGATAGAATTGAGCATATAAAAGTCGGGGGCCCATCTTGCTAATATGGGCAGGATGGAAGCAAGCCTGAAACCCTGAGACAATGACACAGTGAAAGAATAGTTTATGTCCAGTGACTGAAGATGAGCAACATTGTCTTCCCAAGTACGTTGGAACCTGACACTATGCGAATTACGTTCGCTTAACAAGACATCCGTGCCAACAGAAAATCCCGAGAAATACGGTATATGTCTCAATCTCTCAACAAAGGGAGGCAGTGGTACATGACCACCGGTGGCAATACGAAAGATTTTCTTGTTCTCGACACATAGACGAATTAGCGGTAGTAGCTCTCGAGAAGTCAGCTCAAGTGGTTCTCCTCCTGACAACAAGATGATATCTTCGTGGGCGTGCGCGATCTCTTCTGTAGCTTTAGTACGAAGTATTGAGCGCTCTTGCCCATGTGGGCAATGAACACACTCAGCATGACATCCCTGATTGACAATGACGGTTTTAAGGCTCATGGGAACTACTTAAGGCAAAGCTAGTGGTTAGTTTTCGGTAGGACTGGACCAAGTCAGCCAAGTACCCACCTTCGTAATCGTCAGTTAAAAAATCAGCAAGTTGTTCACTTTTTTGACGAAGAAAACCTGTCACCCAATCATGCGCGTCTTTTTCGGTTACCTCGAAGGCTTCGACGATAAATGCGACACGCTCTTGATTGGTGAGATCCAGTGTTGGGCTGGTTATTAAGGTCAATGCGTCAAAGAGCGGATCACCTAAACTTGCCAGATCCCAGTCCACGACGTAAATGCGACCTTCACTGACGAGAATGTTGTCGGGGTGCAAATCTCCGTGGATCACAACCTCGTTATGAGGAATGCTCTTCCTGTCATTAAAGCACTGAGAGAACGCATTAATGACGACCCGTTGCTGGTCACGATGTAAACTCGACAGCAACTCTCCGCTGATGTATTCCCACTCTACTTGGTTGTCTTTAACCGACAAGAGTTTTGGAGAAGGGTAGCCGCGCTTGTCACTTTGTAGGAATAGTGGATTGATATCGTCTGCTCTCGGATATTGCTGAATGTAAGACCATTTTGAATAGAAACGTTTCACAAAGTGCTTTTTCTGAGACATTGAGCGAACTTCTCGTTGTTCTGAGATTGTTTCATTGTGACGTCGGACTACCCAAGCTCCCAACACGAAAACCCCGAGACTTAGCGCCGATAGGATGAGGTTTACCTCTGAGAAATTGGAAAAGCCCCAAGAGTAGAGCGCACTCAGTAGTAAGCCCATGATGGCAGACAGCATAGCGGCGATCGACATTGCCGTGGAGAAGGACTGCCTGTTTTTCAGTGCAGTCATTAGGTTCGCGCTGATAATAGGCCGGTACACAGATTTGAACCCACACAATACGACATAACCCACAAATACGACCACGACATCATCGACGGACATCAACGCAAACGCAAGACACGACACTAACCCCAACAACACGAAATTAGTGTCTAATAGCCATCGATTCATTAGATATTTACGATACACGTCTGAAGCATACGCCGACGCTACATTCCCCAAAACAAAAAACAGACCAATCACTACCGTGGGGTTGAATGTTAATAATTGCTCAAAATGAACTTGTACTGTTCGTGTGTTTATTGCTACCAGAAAAGCGCAAACAGCCCCCATAAGCGCAATGGATAAAAAATAAATATTATATACGTCAGTCGTAGATGATTTAATTAATTCAATGCTGGACTCCTTTCTTTTGAGATTATTTATTTTCATATTTGGAAGGCTAGCCAACGCAATGAAAGAAATCACAAATGAAAATAGTTGAAAATAAAATGGCCATTCGGGCTGGATGTTATATAGCACACCGCCAATTAAAATCATAGGTATGGTGGCTTTATAAAATAAGGAGTTCAGTTCAAATTTATAGCGCTCGATTTCATTACGTTCAATTATGGCACACAGTAGCTTGTCTTCCGCACCAGAAAATAGAGACGAAGATAGTGAGATAAACAGCATGTAGAAAAAGTAGGACTCAACTCCTCCTAATCCGAGGATTGAGACAAAGGCCAAAATAAACGACACGAGGCCCAGCTTAAGGATATTCTTATTACTCCATTTGTCGGATAAGACGCCAAACGGGACCTCGAGAATAAAAGGGAGAACACCAAACAAACCTGCGATGTAGACTATATCGGACACCTCCATGCCCTTTTCATTGACCAAAAATATAGAAAAAATGGGTACCACCCAAGCAGTGGACTTACCAATATAAAACAAACGGTATAACAAATGATTACTCACAAAACACCTTTCCTCGACAATCGCTGCATCTGTTACTATCCTTCAAAGCTTGAATGGGGGCTTTCGCCGACCAATTAACCTCATCCAATTGGTAGATGTTACCGAAGGGTTCAGAGTAGAAACAGTTCTTTAACGCACCGTCATAGTCAACCAATAAGGAGATCAAAGGAAAATTGCACGGCTCAGAAGAGGTCACCCGACTTCGAGTGTTGTGCGTGTAAAATTCAAGGCAATCCACAAATTTTTCAACATTCCAATCGATTTTACCTTGGTCATGCATGGAGCGAATTTTCTTAGTAACTGGCGAATTAGGATCGTTGAGCACCCCGAATAATTTGGAACATTCTTCTCGACTAGGGAGCAAGTGATCTTTTAGTTGACTCGCTACCTCAATAGTTATGGTGTCGCGGGAAAAGCTTGTGGAATCAGTGTCAAGCGGGCTAAATCCTACATAATCAATCGGGCTACTATCGATGAAGGTCAAATAGTCCATCAAGTTGTTCGTCACGACACTAGTCAAGGTCGTACGGATTCCGATGTTTTGCTCAGGGTTTAGTGTCTTTAATTGCTTAATGTTAGCCCATACTCGATCAAACTTATTAGTGCCTCGAATGCGCTTGTATGATGGAGCATCGATACCATCCATAGAGATAATGATCTCATTGATTCCAAACTTAGCCAACCAATCGAATTTGTGGAGCAAAATGCCGTTAGTGTTTAGCTCTATCTTCAAGCCATGTTGTTTAGCTGCTGACAATACCGACTTGAGTTGCGGGTGAAGTAGTGGTTCACCACCAGAAATCATGACCGAGCTAGCGCCTTTTTTAGCCAACATTCGAAAGGTTTCAGACAACACATCCACGTCGTGAAAATGGCGCTTGGCCTTCCAGCAATCGCAGATCATGCATGGGCTATTACAGTTTTGAATGATATGAACGATGGCGGTCGTCGGGGACCAATATTGTTCAAAGTCGAGTTCGTTGAACGTTGCCGACGTAAGATTGCTTTTGTTGAGGGTAAACCCTTTCTCAGCTAAGTCTGCCATCAGCGCGTGAAAATCCGTTTGGATAACCTCTATAGCTACCTCGCACTCCTTCGCCACATCATCAAGGGAGCGACCTTCGATGACAACCTCTTTAATTAAATAGGTGGCCGTGGTATTTAGTTCTGTTGTCGCTATTTTTTTTAGGCAAGTTAAGGTACGTTTTTCATCGTTAAGAAGATACTGTTTTTTCATGCTAAAAACCAAAATTTAGAGGCGGAGAACCCCTCCGCCTTCATTACCAAATAATGCTAAAATTACTTAGTTTTCTTTTCCACTGGTTTAAAACAAGTTGGGCGGTCGATATTTGTTGGTGTGGACTTTGGTGTTTGGTATTTCATTTTAATATTCCTTATTAATTAATTTATAACTATTTAATTGTTCTCTTGTTTTTTTGAGAACGTATTTATATTGCTTTTTGTTTAATAGTAGTTCAATAGTAACTTGTATGAAAGTTGACTCACATCACGATATGCATCAATGAGCAGTGCAACGATGTGGTATCGATTCAGGGTTGTAAACATAGGAGGATATAAGTAAGTTTATAATTTGTAGTGAAAACAAAGATAATAACTGGCGACAGATGGCTCTCGCTAAAGCATCTATGTTGAGTAGACGACACCTGATACCAAGTGTCGTCCCTCTAAGAGCCCAGCGCGCAACTTTCACCGCACTGAGCAAGGCACTAATTGGCACCCAGCAACTTATGAAGCAGCGAGAGCAGGATCATGCCAAGAGTTATGGTATTGTTTCTTTGATTTTCTCTTAGCCAAGTATTCTTGATATTGAGGATCAAAAGGCGTAACGGCACTCGTGATTTTCACATGTCTCTCTATGGCACTTTAGCTATTTGAAACAGATTGAACTGACAATCCATATTCATGATCTTCTGCCAACCGTGAAATTGCCATTGACTTTGAAGGTTGATGAAGTATTCAAGGGCGATCCAAGTTCTAGATTTTGTTGGATGACGCTTTTTAGCCCAGAGCCATAATATATGGAATAGCTTGTGGCCTACATATCCGAATACCTGTTTCGCAACGCAGTGTCGATAGTAATTCGGCCAGCCCCTGAGTTTCGGATTTATCAACTTGATTAAAGCGTTGACGGGGATAGTTGCGTGCTTTTTGATGAGTTCGCGCAAGTTACTTAAGAATAGCAGTGTGCTGGATTGCTCGGTTTAATGAGCACTTTCCCTTTGTACTTCCTATGATTCAAACCTAAGAAATCAAAACCACGGCTGATATGGGTAGCGTGTAGTGGGCGATTGATTATGGCCAGTCCGTTAGAGGCTTTGCAATATTAAAAGTAATCCATTAAATACTAATTTAGCAAAGTCATTGAAACGTTTTTGTCCAAAAGTTTCTTACGCGGAGCTATGGTTTTATGTGAGCTATGGTTTTATGAAAGGCTGTATGATGCAAAGGAGGATTGCTTGTATAGCAGAGCGCTGGTTAGCAACAAAATGTCGAGAATTGCTTTGATCGACTTGATGGGATAGTTGAGAATTTCGGGGTGATTTTCTCAGGTTTTTGTTAGAGAAAGGACTTTTTGTTGAGAAAGCCATGAACCCATTGGTATTGCTGGTCTCTCTCATGATTCATAAAAACAAAAATTAATTCTTGGTTAGCCTCAATCATCCTACGCGTGATTAAGCCAATGATTTGTCGTTGAATTGACAACAAGTCCTCGTCTTTAACCTCTTATCCGCCCTCTTTTGTCTCAATGGACCACGGGTTGCTCGGTGCGTGTTGGCGGAGCTAAATCAAAGCGGATGATGAGCCACTGCACGGGTTTTGGCAGTTGATTCATAATAGAGAAAAGTGGACCGGCCGTTTGACTGGGAAAGGTCGTGGTGACGGGCCAAGCCGAAGCGGGGGCTGGGTGGGTGCCACACTCCGCAACGGAGAAATGTATTGATGGCAATGATTTCATCTCTCTTACCTCACAATCCAAAGTAGAAGACAAGCGGGCAACCTCGCCCGCTTGTTTTTACTGGAGCTCTAGAGCGCCAGTGAGAGAAGGTTAGGCTTCCTCACTCTCAACGTGGTCTGTGATCATGGCTTCGGTGGTGATCATCAAACCTGCAACTGACGCGGCGAATTGCAAGGCGGAACGGGTCACCTTAGCAGGGTCCAAGATACCCATCTCAATCATATTGCCATATTCACCGGTTGCGGCGTTGTAGCCATAGTCCGCATCGCCTGATTTCACCGCGTTGGCGACAACGGACGCTTCATCTCCGGCGTTAATGGCGATTTGACGAAGTGGCTCTTCCATCGCACGTAGCGCGACACGAATACCGACGTTTTGATCGTCGTTATCACCTTTGAGATCGGCGAGCTCTTTGGCAATCTTGGTCAGCGCGACGCCACCACCTGCCACAATACCTTCTTCAACGGCCGCTCGTGTTGCATGCAGCGCATCATCCACTCGATCTTTCTTCTCTTTCATCTCTACTTCAGTAGCAGCGCCAATCTTGATCACTGCCACACCGCCAGAGAGCTTTGCAATGCGTTGCTGGAGTTTCTCTTTATCGTATTGAGACGTTGTCGAGGCCAGTTGCGCTTCAATACTTGCCACGCGGTCTTGAATTGCATGGTGCTGTTCATCGCTGCCTACAATGGTCGTCGCGTCTTTGGTGATGGTCACTTTCTTAGCCTGACCAAGCTGCTCCAACGTGGTCTTTTCAAGCTCTAAGCCAATCTCTTCAGAGATAACCGTACCAGAGGTAAGCACCGCAATGTCTTCCATCATCGCTTTGCGGTTGTCGCCAAAGCCTGGCGCCTTGACAGCGGTTGCGCGAACGATACCACGCATGTTGTTGACGACGAGTGTCGCCAATGCTTCACCTTCGATGTCTTCGGCGATAATCAGCAATGAACGAGAGGCCTTAGCGACTGACTCTAGAATCGGCAGCAGTTCACGGATACTGCTCACTTTCTTATCGACCAGCAAGATGTACGGATTGTCGAGCTCGACGGTACCTGTGTCTTGATTGGTGATGAAGTACGGCGAGAGATACCCACGGTCAAATTGCATGCCTTCGACAACTGAGAGTTCGTTGATCAGGCCCTGACCTTCTTCAACGGTGATGACGCCGTTGCGGCCGACTTTTTCCATCGCCTGGGCAATGATCTCACCGATAGCGCGATCGCTGTTGGCCGAGATACTACCAACTTGCGTAATCGATTCTTGATCGCTGCAAGGTTTCGCCATATCGCGTAATTTAGCCACAGCGGCTTCCGTCGCTTTATCGATACCGCGTTTAAGATCCATGGGGTTCATGCCCGAGGCCACCGCTTTTAGCCCTTCATTGATGAACGATTGCGCCAGCACCGTTGCGGTAGTGGTTCCGTCGCCCGCTTCATCGTTCGCTTTGGATGCTACCTGTTTGACCATTTGAGCACCCATGTTTTCGAATTTATCTTTCAGCTCAATGGCTTTAGCGACAGACACCCCATCCTTAGTGATGGTAGGGGCACCGTAAGACTGATCTAAAACAACATTGCGTCCTTTAGGGCCAAGCGTCACTTTGACCGCATTGGCTAAGACATTGACACCGGTGAGCATTCTTTGACGTGATTCGTTTGCAAATAGTACGTCTTTTGCAGCCATGATTTTCTCCTCAAAAAGATGACAGAACGAGATTATTCGACGATAGCCAACACATCTGACTCACTGAGAATCAGATACTCTTTGCCATCAATCTTTTCTGTTTTCACGCCGTATCCATCATTGAAAATGACGTGATCACCGACTTTGACGTCCATTGACGCGCGGTCACCGTTATCAAGACGTTTGCCTAAACCCACTGCGATGACTTTTCCGCGCGTGGATTTTTTCACCGATTGAGAAGTTAGTACGATTCCCCCTTCAGATTTGTTTTCCACTTCTTGTCTTTCAACAATCAGCTTGTCATTTAAAGGACGAATATTCATTGGATTTGCCTCCTACTTAGGACAAAAAATAAAAGACACAATATGAGCGATTCCTTCGCGCTCGATGAAAAAATAGGGTCTCTCATGGCAACTTCAAGGGGGAAGTTCGATAAAAGATTTTTATGAAAGTAGCGAGGACAATAAAAAAGCTCACCGAAGTGAGCTTTAAAACTAGGAAGGAGTGGCGCAATGGCTAAGAAACCGGGATGCCCAATTCGGGATGCCTAATCGGGGATGCCTAATCTCTGCAATGCGAAATGATTATGAAGCCACAGCAAGGTCGACAACAAATTGAGATTTTTGTCGTCTCGAATCAAAGGCTTGTTCCCTCACTGATTGAGAGTCGTTTAGCGCTCAATGTTAGATTAGGGCCAGCAAAATGCCGCCAACGGTTGCCGCCGCGGAAAGATATTGCCCCGCAGAGTAAGAGCCGTCTTCCTCTTCTTTGATCTTATCTGGATGATCCATGCCTAGCGCACCGTGGGCGAAAGACTCTACTTTGTCACCGACGGTTTTTTCCGCTTTGTTGGCTTGGCTCTCTTTCTCAATTTCTTGCAATGCGGCAAGCAATGCTTTCCCTTCCTCTGAAAGGGTCACCGTGTTTTGCTCAACTTTTAAAGGTGCAGCGCCTTTATCTGCAACCGAGGTGTTGGCTTGAGGCTTAACCTGCTGGGTTGGTGCCAGCTTCGCTGACTCCATTCCTACTGGGGTCATAGTGTTCTCCTTACTTCATCCTCAAATAACGTATCGGCAGTGTGGTGTAAAACTTGTGCAAAATATGCGTTATTTGTATGAAAAGCCATCAAGCACAAATCGTGCCTATTTATCGGTCGCGAGTGCAGGCGTTCAGCTAAGGTCGATTAGGGGGCTTCAGTCGGCTGACACTCGTTGCTCCCATGACGGGTCGACATTTTATGAAACGCCGCCATTTGATTTTCCATTTTGACGAAGCGCACAGGTGGGGCTAAGACGTGCAATGGGTAATCCGTGTTGAGAGGCTGAGGCTCGCCGGCGGCATCGATGATAGATGCGATATCAGACATAGGTGTGATAACCACGACAGAGAGGTTGGGGTTGCGCGCCAAAATAGACGCTTTGGTTCCTAGCCCTTGTTCGGTATGAAACTTCCCTGCGACATGAATGACTTGGTGACCTGGGTGGTCATTGAGGTATTGGACGATACTTTCTGCCATGGTTTCATCCCACGTCATTTGAGCAGCGTACTGTTTTTCGCTTTGGGCGGGCTCGCCATGATGCATTGAGGCCATGAATTTGCGTTTGTATGCGGAGTCCTCGGTGTTGATCTTAGCGGCCACGAGGCGGCGCTCATCGTTGGATAGGTGATCAAGGTAGCGTAAACCGACACGACCCACACAACGTACCGTTGATTGAGGTGCGTTGGCGGCAATGACAGGCCAGTTAAACGTTTTTGCTAGCTCGACTAATGGTCGATAGTCACTTTCATAGTTAGGCCAAGCGTTACCCGATGTGATCAGTGTTTGCTCTCCAATCTCACCGTTAAGGTAGGCGTTGAGATGGGGTTGGGCGTCTCTTGAAAACTGCTCCATCGACAAGGCGGTGTCTCGGCCTTGGCTCGCTATTGCCTTAATAAAATCGGCTTGAAAGCGATGGATAGCGGAATGAGTATGCCATTCACCAATCAAAATAACCTCTGCCTGAGTGAAGGTTTCAGGTAGTGCATTGAGTGACAGGGCTTTTCCCGATGGGTCGTATAGTTGATAGTCATAAAAACTAACGATAGGGGTAGCAGCGCTTGGATCAGAGGCCACTGAGTTTGAACGAGTGGATGGAGAGAGTGACGCTGCGCTGTATGAACAGGCGGTCAGAGTCATACAAGCACTAAAACAAACAAAACGGGTCAATATAAAACGGATCAGCATAAACCGTGGCCTCCTAATGGTCTGCTCGCATACTAAAGGAGGCTCGGGATATTTACAATGCAAATGAGAATTGTTATCTAGTTTGTGCCGGGTTACGCCTGCTTACGATAGATGCGAATCATAAAATCTGCCTCACATTCAAACATAGTGGAGTTTTTCAGTTCGTCACGCAAAGCATCGCTGGCTTTCCAAGCAAATGGGGTCATTTGCAATAGGTCGAACGCATCACCATCGGCGAGGGGGAGGAGGTAGCTGAGTTTTTCTTCCCGCTCAAGGTCGAAGCCTTCAATCGATTCGGCTTCTTCGCTGTGCAGTCGTACATCGTCATAAATTCGCTCTCGCAACTGGTAAAGATGACGTCCTGCTGGCGTGACTGTGATGACCACGCCATTGTCTCGCACGCAGCGTTGCAATTCTTGCGCTTTGCACGGCGCGTAGATGCGTAACACGCCATCGAGTGAGTGGTCGGCAAAGGGTAGGCGGTGGCTTGAAGCAACACTGAAAAGGCAGTTTTGGTAACGTTTTGCGGCATAGCGGATGGCGATTTTGGAAATGTCCAAACCGTATGTGTTTGCTGCTGCGTGTTGTTCGGTTAACCGATGTGCTACTTGGGTCGTGTAGTAGCCTTCGCCGCAGCCGATATCAAGCAACTGGTGATCACTACCGACTAAGGCTTCGGCGCATAAGTCGGCAATGCGTTGTCGCAGGGGGTGGTAGTAGGCTTTTTCCAAAAATCGGCGCCGAGCTTGCATCATCTCTTTATTGTCGCCTGGATCTTTTGAACGTTTGTGATGTACAGGCATCAGGTTGACGTAGCCTTCTTTCGCGACGTCGAATGAGTGACGGTTTTCACACGAGTAGCGCTGTTTTTCTTGCGATAAAGGCAGATGACATAAAGGACAGGAGTAAGACATATCGAGCTCTCGGCGATTTCGGGGGCTGCATTTTATCAGCTTAGGCGAGCGAATCCCAGAAATAGGGTAGAGCGCCGCTCTACCCTCAACGATGTCACGTAAAGGCGCTATTTATTCGCGCTGGAGAGTACGGTGACCAGTTGGTGAGTCTCACCTGGCTCAAGGCGTTTACCGGTGTCTAGAGAGGTCGCATGCAGGGTCGACTCGACACACAAAAAGTGCTGATAGCCGCTATCTTGCATGTCGGCCATGGCCGCCGCGCCTTGCTGCCAAGGGTTCCAAAGAACAGCGGAATTGTGGCCTTGGTTCTCAACGGTAATGGTGCGATGGAAGACAGGGTCTTGCACACTGATTTGAGGCTCAGGCTTGGTATAGACGCGATCGATGGTGTCGGTCAACTGCAACACGTCACCGCCTTGGCATACTTTCCCGTCTTGAAGGCTATCGATGTACGCTGCGCCCATACCTGTTGTCTGGACTTGGGTAATATCACCCACATTGAGGTAGGTATGCAGTGCACCGGAGAAGGTCCACGCTTGATCATCAATGTTGATAACCTTGAGGGTGACGCTCAGTGTTTCGCCAATCTCAATCAAAAGTCGGGCCTCAAACATATATGGCCAGATGTCGTGGGTCTCTTCACTTGAGAAAAGGGCCAGCTCAACGATGACGCCGTTTTCATTTTCTCGATGCTCGACCAATTCCCATTCGCTCGTACGAGCAAAGCCGTGTGCTGGGGCCGCAATGCGTCCAAACCATGGCCAGCAGACCGGGATGCCACCGCGCAGAGCGGCTTTACCATCAAAGACCGCTTGTTCACTCATCCAAATGAGATCTTCTTGGCCTTGAGGTTTGAATGAAATGACATGACCACCATGCAGAGCAATACCGGCGCTGGCTTTGTCATGGATGATACGAATCACCTTTACTTGGTCGACTTCGACAATCGTGACACTGTCAGACAAGACAGTCAGGGCAGGGAGCGTTAATAAGTCCATGTAAGTTTCCTGTGCCATAGAGAGCAGGCGTGTCGCCATTAATGAGCTCTCAAATTTCAGATACAAAAAAGGCGACTCAAGAGCCGCCTTTTATAAAATTCTGCGCTAAACGCTTATCTCAAAGTGATGATTACTTAGAGATGTGAGCGATTAGGTCTAGAACTTTGTTTGAGTAACCGATTTCGTTGTCGTACCAAGATACAACTTTAACGAATTTGTCAGTTAGCGCGATACCTGCTTTAGCATCGAATACTGAAGTGCAAACTTCGCCGATGAAGTCTTGAGAAACTACTTGGTCTTCAGTGTAGCCTAGAACGCCTTTTAGTTCGCCTTCAGACGCTTCTTTCATCGCTTTACAGATGTCTTCGTAAGAAGCACCGTTTACTAGGTTAACAGTTAGGTCAACAACAGAAACGTTAGCTGTTGGTACGCGGAAAGCCATACCAGTTAGTTTGCCGTTTACTTCTGGAAGTACAACGCCTACAGCTTTAGCAGCACCAGTTGATGATGGGATGATGTTTTGAGAAGCACCACGGCCACCGCGCCAGTCTTTAGCAGAAGGACCGTCAACAGTTTTTTGAGTTGCAGTTGTTGCGTGAACTGTAGTCATAAGACCAGATTCGATACCGAACTTGTCGTTAAGAACTTTAGCGATAGGTGCTAGACAGTTAGTCGTACAAGAAGCGTTAGAAACGATGTCTTGACCAGCGTAAGTGTCGAAGTTTACGCCGTTAACGAACATTGGAGTTGCGTCTTTAGAAGGACCAGTTAGTACAACTTTCTTCGCGCCAGCAGTGATGTGCTTACGTGCAGTCTCGTCAGTTAGGAAAAGACCTGTTGCCTCAGCAACAACGTCAACACCGATTTCGTCCCATTTTAGGTCTTCTGGGTTGCGCTCTGCAGTTACACGTACAGTTTTGCCGTTAACGATTAGGTTACCGCCTTCAACTTCAACAGTACCGTTGAAACGGCCGTGAGTTGAGTCGTACTTCAGCATGTATGCCATGTAATCTACATCGATAAGGTCGTTAATACCTACAACTTCGATGTCGTTGCGCTCTTGCGCTGCACGGAATACGAAACGACCGATACGGCCAAAACCGTTAATACCTACTTTGATAGTCATTATAGTTGCTCCACAACTTAATTTCTGATTAAAGATAACTGGTAGTAAAATTACAAAACCCAGTCAAAATCTGCAACCGATAATCGGACTTAACTTGTTTAATGTCAAAAAAAAGTGTCGCTTTTTTTCACAATTAAACGCGAGTGGTTGTTTTTTGAACGGATAGTGGAGTTTATACCTAACCAGTTGATGTAAAATGCGTTGAAGACTTGAACTGCTGCTTAAAGTTTAGCCATTCTGTTATGGTTTCAAAGTATGTGCTACAAAGGTTAAACTGCGCAAGTTTTTCAACAAAAAAGTCACAAATAAAAATGAGAATGTGGAGAATAAGTCAGTGAAACAACACAGTGAAAAAGTCACCAAGCCTGATGAATACTGGCGTGAGAAGCTATCGGATGAAGAGTATCGAGTATGCAGACAGCAGGGCACTGAGGCACCATTCTCCGGTAAATTGCTGCACAATAAAGAGACGGGAATCTACGCGTGTACCTGTTGTGACGCTCCGCTGTTTCGTTCAGATAACAAATACGATTCCGGTTGTGGCTGGCCAAGTTTCGATGCACCGATCAATGACGATGCGATTCGTTACTTAGAGGATCTGAGCCACGGAATGGTGCGGACAGAGATTCGCTGTGCACGTTGTGATAGCCATTTAGGTCATGTATTCGAAGATGGACCACAAACCACCGGTGAGCGTTTCTGTGTTAACTCGGTGTCGTTAGTTTTCAACAATTGATGGCAAGGCAGCGTTAAACGCTGTGTGTGTTGTTACTCACTTTCAAATTGAACTCGTTCAGTTCAAAGTGAGTAACCACTAAAAAATTAAGGCTAATCAAGCCCTTCGAGTTGCTGGCGCTGAAATTTACCGGCTCGAATCGCATCTTCAATATTGTCTGCAAACGCATCCAATTGACGATATTTGTCCTTATCAAAACCGTACAGCAATTGCAGCTCCTTCTCGGAAGCGATCGGCACATCAAAGGCTTTCGCTACCATCGCCCAAACGTACGCTTGTTCGCGTTGATGGGTTTGATAGTGAATACTGGCAAGTGATTTCAATATTTCAACGTTGACAGGCGAGCTCTTGGTCAGCTCCAACGCGTGCTTAAGCAATGCGATGGTTTTTTCTTGGTCACGACCCGTATAAAACGTGGCTAACGCATATTGCATTTCGGCGTTTTCAAGCTGAGGTGACCCTTCCATTTGAAGAAAGGCGCGGCGGGCAGAATCACTCCCAGTGCGACTCCAGAGAAAGTAGAGGGCTTGTGGGCTGGTGGATTCAGAGAGCTTTTTCACTAGCGCTTCGAGATCCTTACCCGAGTTGACCAGTGCTTCAAAACGCCGCTGTTTCAGGTTGGATTGATCAATGGGTTGGATCTGAGAGGCTAGCTCTAGACACTTTTTATACTCTGACAGCAAATTGTATTCTTTGATGAGATTTTGGTCTGTTGGGTCTTTAAAGACTTCAAAGCGGTGCCAAATGAGATCGGTACGAGGAATGCGGCATTGGCCATCATCCATATTCAGACGTTCGCAACGAAGTTCCGGTGTGTCTTTACACAGTTGGTCGGTATTTTTTCGAACTTCAAAACAGCCCGTGAGTGTGGCCGTTAGCCCGATCAATGCCAGTGTGATAAGTCGATTCATACGAAGTTTGCTTGTGATCCGTTACACTTATTCTTAGCCGTTATCTTGACGCCTTCATTGAGGCGGTTAATGTCAGGGCCTTAACAAAAAACAACAGAAACCAAAGGATACGTCATGGACGCAGAGCAGTTGATTAATTCAATTACACCAGAAGCTTACGAGCGTCTCCTCTATGCAGTTGAGACGGGTAAGTGGCCTGAGGGTACACCACTTTCGCAGCAGCAGCGAGATTCTTGCATGCAAGCTGTGATGTTGTATCAGTCTAAGCATAATGTAGAAGCGCAACATATGACAGTTGCGCAGGGTGGTGAGATCAGTTTTAAGTCAAAATCTGAGCTTAAAAAACAGTTTCAAGCAGAACAAGACGACATTTTGCGAGTGAACCCGAATAAATCTTAGTCTCTGATTTTATTCGTTATCCGCAGCATTTTTTAAATTTCTTCCCGCTTTGACATGGGCAAGGATCGTTGCGACCAACCTTGGCCTGATTCGCTTGTGGGAATTCTCCATCGATGTAGTACCACAAGCCATTTTCACGGACAAATCGAGATCGCTCTTCAAGGCATAAGGTCTGTGTTGAGCGACCTTGCTCGGCAGAGAAATACGCCTTGAAGGTGACGAAACCCTCATCATGATGCTCGCCCGGCGCGGTGGACACTACCTCAAGGCCGCACCAGTCGCTCGCGATTGAATCTGCGATGGCATCGCGTTCTTTCTCCGCTTCGCACGAAGGGTGATAGGTGGCGACAACAAAATCAACCAGACCTTTGACATGGGCGCTGTAGCGAGCGCGCATGAGTTGCTCTGGTGTATGGGCATTCTGATGATGTTGATGAATCGGCAGGCAGCAAGACTCATAAGTCTGCTGACTTTCACAAGGACATAAAGACATCCAATCTCCGCTTTTTACTTATATCCGCTTTTAACTTATATCAAGGGACAGGGTTAATTAGACAGTAAATCTGCCGTCCATTGTACCGATTCATCGTAGCATTCACTAACGACTTCTTTCTCAAGGCCGAGCTGTTGACAGAGTTCAGCGGCTTCGTCCCATTGTGCGTGTTCATAGGCGATGACAAGCTTGAGCAACACCCCTAGCGTCCCTTCACCATCGGTGAGTGCATGCTTGACTGCTTCATCAATGGGAATTTCCGCCACGATTTGTTCTAACGGTCTGTCGAGTAAACTGTCGAGCAGCGAAAACATACCCGTAAGAAACGCTTGGCCAGAGGCGAGCTTCTCCTTTAGCTTCGCCGCGACTAATTCGCAGTAGCGTGCGCGCTGAATGGATAATCCGTAAAGGTACTCGGGTTTGGAATCTTGAGAGGAGGCGAGCGCCACCAAGGAGACAAATTTACGCAATCTATCTTCACCTAGGTAAATCAGCGCTTGTTTAAATGACTGAATCTTGGTGCTGACAATCGAAGACGAGTTGACGTGCGTGAGCAATTTATACGAAAGCGAGACGTCTTTACTCACCAAGGTTTCAATCCGCTGATAATCGATGTCGGATTTTGCAATCTCACTGAGCAATTGCACTATGGTCATGAAGGAAGGTTCGATCGATTTGCGCTGCAAGATCTCGGGTTTACTAAAAAAGTAACCTTGGAAATAGTCAAAACCTGCTTCAAGCGCGTGACTAAACTCCTCATACGTCTCGACTTTCTCGGCTAAAAACTGGATTTTGCTGCCTTGTAACTTGCGAATGAACAGCCGCGCTTTTTCAATCGGGACGACACGGATATCAAATTTGATGATCGAGACATGCGGCAAAAAGGCTTTCCATTCAGGGGAAGGCACAAAGTCATCCAGCGCAATTTTATAACCGAGTTTAGACATCTCTTTGACCGCCTCTAGCAGCTCGGGCGTCGGCAGGCAGTCTTCCAAAATTTCAACCACTAGGCTGGCCGACGGAAATAGAGTCGGCACCCGATTGATCAAGCTTTGATAAGGGAAGTTCACAAAGCCAACTTTGTCACCCAATGTCGAGTAGTGGGTGGACATAAAATGATCAGACAGCAAACGGCTCGTTGCCAGCTCAGGGTCGATTTCTGGAAACGTGTTTTTAGGGCCATCACGAAACAGCAGCTCATAGCCGATGGTATGTTTGTGCCGATCTAAGATAGGTTGGCGTGCAATGTATGAGGTTTTCAAAGTAGCAGTCTAACTTCAACGTGTTACCGAACATTGAGATTAAGTATAGGCACAATTTATTGAAAAATCTGGTACTTATTTGTCAATTTGTTGATAGAAATGCGCGATTTTGTAGGTCGTATCCTGTTTTATCAACCACTAAGACCGATCCTTGTGTGTACCAATCCCCTAACACGACGCGATGCAGGGTTTTTCCGTTACTGATAAAACGGTGAATATTGGGGCGATGAGTGTGGCCATGAATCATGAGCTCAACATGGTGTTTGTTCATCACGCTCTCCACTTCTTGCTGATTCACATCCATGATCTCAAGGGATTTAGTTTGCTTATCTGCACTGATGTCTGTTTGTACCTTGGCGACGATCTTCTGTTTGATGAACATCGGGATACGATTGAACACCCATTGTAGCCAAGGCTGATGAACTTTTTTTCGGTACTCAAGATAGCTGACATCGTCAGTGCACAGCGTATCACCGTGTAGAATCACGGTGGGCTGACCATACAAATCAATGACGGTCTCATCCCCGAGTAAGGTGACCCCAGTTTGCTTTGCAAAGCGCTTACCGACCAAAAAATCACGATTCCCCTGAGTAAAATAGCAAGGCACACCAGAGCGTGTTAAGCGGCGAAACTCGTCACGAATAGTTTGCGCGAATTCAGACTTATCGTCATCTCCCACCCAAAATTCGAACAAATCACCCAAGACATATAAAGCTTCGGCTTGGCTGGCTTCTTCGCGCATAAAGCGAATAAAACACGCGGTGATCTCGTGCGTTGAAGGGGAGAGATGCAGATCGGAAATAAACAGAGTGGTCATAAAGCAATCAGAGTTCAGGCTAGCCCAGTGGGCTGAAAGGGTAGGGCAAAACAATCACAGGTTTAGGGTAAAGGCGCCCAATATAGGAAAAAAAGAGCTGCATTAGGCAGCTCTTCTCTGGATAGATTACTCTTCGATCGTTGTGCCAGTGATCACAACATCTTCAAGTGGTACATCTTGGTGCATGCCGTAAGAACCCGTGCTGACACCTTTGATCTGGTTAACAACGTCCATGCCTTCAACGACTTCAGCGAAGACACAGTAACCCCAACCGTCAAGACTTTCACTGCGGAAGTCTAGGAAGGTGTTGTTGTTTACGTTGATGAAGAACTGAGAGCTTGCAGAGTGTGGCTCCATGGTACGTGCCATTGCTAGTGTACCCACTTTGTTGCTTAGGCCGTTGTTTGCTTCATTCTTGATAGGAGCACGAGTAGCCTTTTCGCGAAGACCAGACTCCATGCCACCGCCTTGAATCATGAAACCGTCGATAACGCGGTGAAATAGCGTGTTATCGTAGAAACCGTCGCGGCAGTATTGAAGGAAGTTTGCGCTGGTTTCCGGTGCTTTCTCTTCGTTTAGCTGAATTTTGATGTCACCAAAATTAGTGTGAAGGGTGATCATGATTATGTCCTTTCGGTCGATTTTCTATGTGAAGGCAAGATTCTAACGTAAGTTTTACGACTTTCCTACGTCCAAAGTCAGTCGTGTTGTTCACGTACTGGCCCTTTGTCACAAGGATAGTCGGTTTTTCGCCGAGTTAGGGATGACTTCGCCAAGCAGGACTTGATATACTGCTCCACTATTTTGTTTCACTCATTTATTAGATAGAGATCATGTTAAAGATATATAACACACTCACAAGACAGAAAGAGGAATTCAAACCCATCACCGCTGGCAAAGTCGGCATGTATGTCTGTGGCGTCACCATCTACGATCTCTGTCATATTGGTCATGGCCGTACGTTTGTGTCTTTTGATGTGGTCTCACGTTACCTGCGCTACCTAGGCTACGATCTCACGTTCGTGCGTAACATTACCGACATTGATGACAAAATCATCAAACGTGCGAATGAAAACGGTGAGAGCTGTGATGCGCTGACGGAACGTCTTATCGGTGAGATGTACGCTGACTTTGATGCTTTGAATATGAAGCGCCCAGATGTTGAACCTCGTGCGACTCAGTTTATCCCTGAAATCATCGCCTTGGTTGAAAAACTGATCGAGCGTGGTTTTGCCTATGTGGCCGATAATGGCGACGTGATGTTTGAAGTGGGCAAATTTGACGAATACGGTAAGTTGTCAAAACAGGATTTGGATCAGCTGCAAGCCGGTGCGCGCGTTGATGTGGAAAGCGCAAAACGCAGCCCGCTTGATTTCGTGTTGTGGAAAATGTCGAAGCCGGGTGAGCCAACGTGGGAGTCACCATGGGGTCCGGGCCGTCCTGGCTGGCACATTGAGTGTTCGGCGATGAACTCGTCGATCTTGGGCAATCACTTTGACATTCACGGTGGTGGTTCCGATCTGCAGTTCCCACACCATGAAAATGAAATCGCACAATCTTGCTGTGCACACGGGACACAATACGTGAACACCTGGATGCACAGTGGTATGGTCATGGTCGACAAAGAAAAAATGTCCAAGTCACTGGGTAACTTCTTTACTATCCGTGATGTGTTGGGTCATTACGATGCAGAAACTGTGCGTTACTTCTTGATGTCTGGTCACTACCGCAGTCAGTTGAACTACAGCGAAGAGAACCTCAACCAAGCGCGTGCGTCGCTAGAGCGTTTGTACACAGCGCTACGTGGCTTGGATCTGTCGGCCTCCGCATCGGGCGGGCAGCAGTACATCACTCGCTTTACCGAAGCGATGAATGACGATTTCAATACGCCGGAAGCCTATTCAGTGCTCTTTGATATGGCGCGTGACATCAATCGCTTGAAGAACGAAGACATCAATGCCGCGAACGGTTTAGGTGTGTTGATGCGCGAATTGGCAGACATCATCGGCATTCTTGGTCAAGATCCCGAAGCTTTCCTAAAAGGCGACGCGGGCAATGACGACGAAGTGGCCGAGATTGAAGCGCTTATCAAACTGCGTAACGACAGTCGCGCCGCTAAAGATTGGGCAAACGCGGACATGGCGCGAGACAAACTGACTGAGATGGGTATCGTTTTGGAAGATGGCCCAGAAGGGACCACCTGGCGTCGTAAATAATTTTAACTTAAGGGCTGACTTTTCAGCCCTTTTTGTCATTTTAATCGGCCGCATTGAGTACGCTCATGTTGCCCCTTTTGCTACAGGTAACCTTTCGTGGCTCAGATGTACTTCTACTACTCTGCGATGAATGCAGGGAAATCCACCACACTACTTCAATCGTCTTTTAACTATCAAGAGCGTGGTATGACGCCGGTGATTTTTACCGCAGCGTTAGATGACCGTTACGGCATCGGTAAAGTCAGCTCTCGTATTGGCTTGCAATCTGACGCGCAGCTGTTTCGCGCTGAGACGGATCTCTTTGCAGAGATAAAAGCGCTGAACGAACACCAAAAGCGTCACTGTATCTTGGTCGATGAATGTCAGTTTCTCACTAAAGAGCAAGTTTACCAGTTGACCGAAGTGGTGGATAAACTGCATATTCCTGTGCTCTGTTATGGTCTAAGAACCGATTTTCTTGGTGAGCTGTTTGAAGGAAGTAAGTATTTACTTTCTTGGGCTGATAAGCTGATTGAACTGAAAACGATTTGTCACTGTGGAAGAAAAGCTAACATGGTGATTCGCACCGATGAAGAGGGTAACGCCATCGCTCACGGTGATCAGGTGGCCATCGGGGGCAACGACAAATACGTGTCGGTGTGTCGTGAGCACTACAAAGAAGCGCTGGGTAAATAAAGTTTTCCAGCGATTTGACAACAAAAAAGCGGAGCTAAGCTCCGCTTTTTTGTTGCTGTCTGATAATCAAAGATTAACGAGCACGGAAGACGATGCGACCTTTTGATAGATCGTATGGAGTCATCTCTACAGTTACTTTGTCACCAGTAAGAATACGGATGTAGTTCTTACGCATTTTACCAGAGATGTGAGCAGTCACGACGTGGCCGTTTTCTAGTTCAACACGGAACATTGTGTTTGGTAGAGTATCAAGGACCGTGCCTTGCATCTCAATTACGTCTTCTTTAGCCATTTAATCCTCTTTTAAAAAAATGGGCGATTTTCAGCGGCGAGAAAGGCCGATAAAAATGAATTAAGTAAAGTTGGGGCGTATTCTACCCTTGCCAACGCTGATTTACTAGCCTTTGATGACGTGCAAATCGGACTTTATAGTTCATAGCCGGGCATTCATCGATTTGATAGCCAAGATAGAGCCACTGTTTTCCAGCATGCTGACAATAGGTGATTTGCAGCAAGACCGCTAGGGTGCCTAAGGATAAATCGATGTCTGGGTCGAAGAAGGTATAAAACGCACTGGCACTATTGGAGAGAATATCGGTGACCGCGACCGCAATTAAACGCTCGCCATCATAGAGGTGTAAATATTGGGTGTTGAGCCAGTTGCAACGTGAAAATTGCGCAAACTCGTTTTTCTTCGGCGGATACATACTGCCTTGGTGGTGACGAGCGATGATGTAGCGTGAGTAGAGATCAAACCAATCCTCATCTAAGGTCTCTTTGAGTTGCCAAGTCAGATGGCGTGATTTGGCCAAGAGACGCTTTTGACTCTTGCTTGGTACGAAGTCGGGCAGTGATACTCGCAGGGCCTGACAAGATTGGCAATGGTCACAGTGCGGTTTGTAGATGGTGTCGCCGCTACGGCGAAACCCATTGGCCAGCAGCACCTCGTAACTGGAAGCGCTGTGCATTTTAGGGTCGAGTGCAACGGCCACGCGCTCTTGCCTCTCCTTGAGGTAACTGCATGGGTGACTGTCGGTTAATCCAATTCGAATCTGCTGTAAATCAGAGCTCATTCACGTTCTCTATTCATCGGCTAAGGTTTGCTGAGCAAAACAGCCTAGTTTGACGCTTTGTGCTTTTAATAATAGCAGTTGTTGCATAAAGTCCTCTCTTTCTATCTCCTCTGCGCCCAATGAGTCAAGGTGCGGATTCATCACCTGGCAGTCAATGAGCTGACCATCATGACGGGCAAAGTGACGACAAAAATACCAAAGCGCCACTTTGGAGGCGTTGGGTTTGAGGCTAAACATCGACTCACCACAAAACAGTTGGCCGACGCTGACGCCATAGAGACCGCCAATCAAGGTTTCGTCTTGCCACACTTCGACCGAATGAACGCGCCCTTTCTTCGCCAACCTCTTATACGTGTCACGCATCTCTTCGTTCAACCATGTCTCATCGGCAGGGCGAACACTAGCGCAATAGTCGATCACTTGTGCGGTCGCCTTGTTTATACTCACAGAGTAACGCTGTTTTTTTTGAAACTTCTTGAGACTTTTTGCCGGGGCAAAGGTCTTAGGATAAAAGACCGCCCTCGGTGCTGGGCTCCACCACAAGATGGGTTCACCTGGCCCAAACCAGGGGAAGATGCCGTGCTGATAAGCCAGTTCAACGCGCTCTGGTGAGAGATCGCCGCCAAAGGCGAGTAGGCCGTTGGGCTCTTCTAACGCCTCAAATGGAGACGGAAAGCTCAGCGTTTGTGGGTCTAACTCAGTCAAATATATCGTCATAATCGAAGAGGACGTGAGATGAAAAAGTGGACTTGGATCTTATTGATTTTTCCTCTGTTTGCCAATGCTGCTTATCAGAGAAATGTTGCCAGACCTGTGAACGAAGTGGTGTTTGGCGCAGTGGATACCGTGCGCTACATCAGTCAAGAAGAAACCGTTCAGTCGCGCGAGAATGGCTGGGAAACCTTGTTAGGTGCCGTTATTGGTGGTGTGGTCGGCAATCAGTTTGGTGATGGTACGGGGAGAGAGGTGGCAACGGCGGTAGGCGCCGTCGCGGGAGCCAGTGTGGCAAGGCATCGTGCCAATCAAACCTATAAAGTGGAATATAAACTGGTTGAGCTGTTGATTGAAACCGACAGCGGCCAATTGGTGGATGTGATTCAAGATGTGGACCCCAACATGCTATTTAGTCGCGGGGATAAAGTCAGGATTTTGTATTTTGACAATGGCGTTCGAGTGGATAAGACCTATTGATGGAGTCACGCAGGCACTCAATCGTATTTGTACGTGACTTAGCTCTGGTTTTAACCGGGGATTTTAGTTAGTCTGCCAGTACGAAGAATTTTTCATTGCCCTCAATAGGAATGAGGGTGATAAAGGAACAACTCACTGAATGGAAAGCCTTACGTTACAACCGATCAATAAAGTCAATGGTGAGGTCAACTTACCTGGTTCAAAAAGTGTCTCAAATCGTGCGCTGCTGCTCGCTGCGCTAGCAAAAGGGACAACACGCCTGACAAACTTACTCCATAGCGACGATATTCGCCATATGCTTAATGCCCTGACGCAACTGGGCGTCAGCTACACCTTATCGGACGATAAAACGGTCTGTGAGGTGGAAGGGCTCGGTCACGCATTTCATAGCGAGAACACACTTGAGCTCTTTTTAGGCAATGCTGGCACGGCGATGCGCCCATTGGCTGCGGCGCTCTGCCTTGGCACTGGCGACTATGTGCTGACTGGCGAGCCGCGCATGAAAGAGCGCCCGATTGGTCACTTAGTGGACGCGCTGCGTCAAGCTGGTGCGGAGATCACCTATCTGGAAAACCCTAACTATCCACCGCTGAAAATTCAAGGCACGGGGCTTTCTGGTGGTACCGTTGAAATTGACGGCTCCATCTCGAGTCAGTTTCTGACCGCATTCCTTATGGCAGCACCGCTGGCGAAAGGGGATGTGACGATCAAAATCATTGGTGAGTTAGTCTCAAAGCCTTACATCGATATCACTCTGCACATCATGAAGCAGTTTGGTGTTGAAGTAGAGAACCGCGACTACCAAGAATTTGTCATCCAGAGTGGCCAGTCTTATCTCGCCCCGGGTGATTTTCTGGTTGAAGGTGATGCCTCTTCCGCGTCTTACTTCTTGGCTGCCGCCGCGATTAAAGGCGGAGAGATCAAAGTCACCGGCATTGGAAAAAACAGTATCCAGGGCGATATTCAATTTGCTGACGCTCTTGAAAAAATGGGCGCTCAGATTGAGTGGGGGGATGACTACGTCATCTCACGCGTGGGCGAGCTTAAAGCGGTAGATATGGATTTCAACCATATTCCCGATGCGGCGATGACGATCGCCACCACCGCGCTGTTTGCACAAGGGACAACCGCGATACGCAATGTTTATAACTGGCGCGTGAAAGAGACAGATCGTCTATCGGCGATGGCAACGGAGCTGCGTAAAGTCGGTGCAGAGGTGGAAGAGGGTGAGGATTACCTTATCGTGACGCCGCCAGCAACGCTGACACACGCTGCGATCGATACCTACGATGATCACCGTATGGCCATGTGCTTTTCGTTGGTTGCACTGAGCGATACGCCAGTGACGATTAATGATCCCAAGTGCACCTCTAAAACCTTCCCAGACTACTTCGAAAAATTGGCGGCGCTGAGCTGCTAACGAGGGTGAATGGATTAAAGCCAAGGCAAAAAGTCCTTGGCTTTTTTTGGGGCGAGAGAGGGGCTATCGCTCGGTTATTTTGCGAGTGTAAACTCTTTAGACAGGTGATGAGCGAGGTATTTAAACATGTTGAATACGGCGGTCGTCTCTTGGGTAGGTAGGCCATTGTCATCAAGAAAGTAGTCACCTTTGAATACCAATACGCCCTCTTTTTCTTCTACGCTGGTCGCTCGCATCCCTTCAATAAAGTCATCATGCTCTTGGATGATGTGATTGGCGATCATCAATAATTCCGTTTCTGAGATGGTCTTTTTATCGCTCATGGGGTTACCTCTTTGATATTGATAGCCGAATTCTAAGCATCTTTTCCATAATTTCAATGCGTGTTTACGTTGGGTAAAGAGGACAGTGCGGCTACGCTTTTGTGAGCAAATGCAAAAATCGTTTCGATTTCTAAAGCGCATTGCTGAGTCTATCTATAGTATGTGCGCCCTTCTTTATTACCCATAGTGGGAGAGTCGTCGAATTGTCGAGCAGTCAATTGACTTTTTTAAAAAAGGTATTGATCTTCTTGCCATCTCGCTCAATAGTAAAAAAAGAAGCAAAATTTTAAGTATACTGTGCGCTAAAAGCGCTGCCGAAATAGGACACTTGAGTCGATTATGGGTAAGTCACTGGTTATTGTGGAGTCGCCAGCTAAAGCGAAGACCATCAATAAGTATTTAGGTAAAGACTTCATTGTGAAGTCGAGTGTTGGTCACGTCCGTGACCTACCAACTGCGGGTCAAAGCACCGGCCAGAAGGCGGCGGCGATCTCGACAAAAGGTTTGAGTGCTGAAGAAAAAGCCAAAATCAAGAAAGAGAAAGATCGCAAAGCACTGATCAAAAAGATGGGTATCGACCCATACCACGGTTGGGAAGCAAACTACCAAATCCTACCCGGCAAAGAGAAAGTGGTCGCAGAGCTGCAAAAGCTCGCTAAAGACGCGGACGCCGTCTATCTCGCCACCGATTTGGACCGCGAAGGAGAAGCCATCGCTTGGCACCTTCGTGAGATCATCGGTGGCGATGAAGAGCGATACAAACGCGTTGTATTTAACGAAATTACCAAGAACGCGATTCAACAAGCATTCCAAAAACCGGGTGAGTTGAGCATGGACGGCGTCAATGCACAGCAAGCGCGCCGTTTTATGGATCGCGTTGTGGGCTTTATGGTGTCACCACTGCTGTGGAAAAAGGTGGCTCGAGGCTTATCTGCTGGTCGCGTGCAGTCAGTGGCGGTGAAACTGCTGGTTGAGCGTGAACGTGAAATCAAAGCGTTTGTTCCTGAAGAGTTCTGGGACATTCATGCCAACACCAAAACGGCGGACAAGACAGATTTTCGTCTTCAAGTCGCGCAAGAAAATGGTACGGCATTTAAGCCCGTCAATGAAGCGCAAACTCAAGTGGCGCTGGATGTGCTCAAAAACGCCACTTTTGAAGTGTGCAAGCGCGAAGATCGACCGACATCCAGTAAACCTTCCGCACCTTTCATTACTTCAACGTTGCAGCAAGCGGCGAGCACCCGTCTTGGCTATGGCGTAAAGAAAACCATGATGCTGGCTCAAAGGTTGTATGAAGCCGGTTACATCACCTATATGCGTACCGACTCGACCAATTTGAGTGCAGAAGCGGTCGACAGTGTGCGTGGCTTTATTGGCAGTGAATACGGTGATGCTTATTTACCCGCCAAACCGAATGTTTACGGCAGCAAAGAAGGGGCGCAAGAGGCGCACGAAGCGATTCGTCCTTCGGATGTTGCGGTGAAAGCCGAGGATTTACAAGGCATGGAAGCGGATGCGCACAAACTCTATGCTTTGATTTGGAATCAATTTGTCGCATGTCAAATGACCCCTGCTAAGTACGATTCCACCACCGTTAGCGTTAAAGCGGCACAATACACGCTGAAAGCGAAAGGTCGTATTCTTAAATTTGACGGTTGGACACGCGTTCAGCGCCCGATGGGTAAGAACGAAGACCAAATTCTCCCGCCAGTGCAAGTGGGCGATCACGTTGACCTAGTGAGCTTAGATCCTAAGCAGCACTTCACCAAGCCGCCTGCACGCTTCACCGAAGCGGCACTGGTTAAAGAGCTTGAAAAGCGCGGCATTGGCCGTCCGTCGACGTACGCATCTATCATCTCTACCATTCAAGACCGTGGCTATGTGAAAGTGGATCAGCGCCGTTTCTATGCCGAGAAGATGGGTGAGATCGTCACCGATCGTCTTGATGGTAGCTTTGATGAGCTGATGAACTACGAGTTCACCTCTAAGATGGAAGAGAAGCTCGACCAAATCGCTGAGGGTTCCGCCAACTGGAAATCGGTCCTCGATAGCTTCTTCAACGATTTCACTCAAGATCTTGAACAAGCCGAGCAAGATGAAGAAGAAGGCGGTATGAAGCCTAATCATATCGTTTACACCGACATCGAATGCCCGACCTGTTCACGTCCAATGGGAATTCGCACCGCATCGACAGGGGTTTTCTTAGGGTGTTCGGGCTATGCGTTGCCACCGAAAGAGCGCTGTAAAACCACCATTAACCTCGGTGACGAAGAGGGCATCATCAATGTCCTTGAAGAAGACGTTGAAACCGCGGCATTGCGAGCGAAGAAACGTTGTCCTATCTGTGAAACCGCGATGGACGCGTATTTGATTGACGACAAGCGCAAACTGCACGTGTGTGGTAACAACCCGAACTGTGAAGGTTATGTGGTTGAAAAGGGCGAGTTTAAAGTCAAAGGGTACGATGGCCCTGTCGTTGAGTGTGACAAATGTGGCAGTGACATGGTGCTGAAAAACGGTCGATTTGGTAAATACATGGACTGCACCAGTGAGACCTGTAAGAACACGCGTAAGATTCTGAAAAATGGTGAGGTAGCGCCGCCTAAAGAAGATCCTGTACATCTTCCTGAGCTACCTTGTGAGAACTCAGAGGCTTACTTTGTGCTCAGAGACGGTGCGTCTGGTCTCTTCCTCGCAGCGAGTACGTTCCCGAAATCTCGTGAAACTCGCGCACCTCTAGTTGAAGAGTTGGTGAGATTTAAAGACCGTTTGTCGCCTAAGTTCCTCTACTTGACCGAAGCGCCGCAAAAGGATCCGGACGGATTGCCTATGGTGGTTCGCTTTAGCCGTAAGACCAAAGAGAACTACGTGCGCTCAGAAGTAGAAGGCAAGCCAACGGGTTACACCGCTTTGTATATCGACGGAAAATGGGAAGTGTCGGACAAGCGTAAAAAATCCGCCAAGTAACACGACGATGTCTTTACGATAAGCACGTCTTCAGCAGACCCCAAAGGCAGCCAATCTAGGCTGCCTTTTTAGTTTTAGAACTAACAATAATAAGTATGGTGAATGGGATGGTGATCCCCATTTGCCAAATAAATAATCAACTTTGTGATGATTCGCTGGTTCTGTTTTGACATTTTCAATCTGAACTTCTATTGATCTATCTCTGGTGAGATAAAAAGATGACTCTAAAGTTAAGACTATTTTTCGCAATCTTCGTACTCTGTATGGCGTTCGGGTTGGCAGCCTATGCGGTCTCTAAGCATATTATCGATGATATTATCGAGGAGTTGATGTGGAAGTATGGTCAAATCACCGCGCAATATGATGTAGAGAAAACTCTTGCGCCGTTGACCACGGAAATCACCTTGGCGCAGGAGCTGGCAAGACACCCCAACATCACCTCCTGGGCGCAGAATGCTCAAGATGGTGTTTATCGGTCCGTGGCCCAAGAAACGCTCGAACACTACCGATGGCGCTTTGATTCCAAAAACTTTTTTATTGCACTCGATCAAGACCTTTCCTATCACTTCAACGACGTCAACAGTATTAGAACGGGTGACTTTCAACGATACACCTTAGAGCCTAACGCGGATGACGACCAATGGTACTTTGAGCAAAAATCGAGCTTAACGCCTCTGGCGGTCAACATTGATAAAGACTCTCACTTGGGGGTAACCAAAGCGTGGATCAACCAAAGCGTTATTGTCGATGGCCAGTTTTTGGGCATTGTCGGTACGGGTTTGGATATTGATATGTTGGTCAGTCAGCTTAATCACCACAAAAACTCGCCACTCTCGACCCTGTTTATTGATCGCCAATTGCGCGTGCAATTGATCCGAGATTCCGATCGCTTTGTGTTTCCACTGGGTGAGCAAGGTCAGAGCCGCCCGACACTGCAAGAGGTGATAGACAACGACAGTGATTACCAAATCATCCAGTCGGCGTTGTATCAACAACTGAATGGCCGTGAGTCACAGTTTCTGATGCTCAAGCAAGATGCAGGTAATGTGGTGGCCATGATGCATTACATCGACGCATTGGGCTGGTTTGAGTTGACGCTGCTGAATGTAGACGCGGTGCTGCCACTCTTTATGCTGGATTATTTGTTGTTTATTTATCTAGGCCTCGCGTTGGTACTGAGTGTACTCTTCTACCTGTATGCAGCCAAAGAGTGGTTGATGCCGTTAGAGAGGTGGTTCACGCGCCTACACACGATGGCTCGTGGTCGGCGTCACCCCCATTTGGATGCTGTGACCGTTGATGCGGACTTAGCGGTTGTTGAAAGAGAGCTCTTAGAGGCACGTCAAAGTGTCGAGAAGTTGGTTGTCGCGCGGACCGCCGCGCTCGATAAACTGGCGACCTATGATGTAATGACGCACTTACTCAATCGACGTGGCATAGAGAGAGAAGTGACGAATGAGCTTGCTCGGGGTAAGCGCGAACAGAGCCAATTCGGCTTGATATGGGTGGATGCTGGGCTTTGTGACGCGCTGAGTGCGGAGCACATAGGGCAAGACAAAACGCCTTGTTTGAAGTCGATTGCCGTAGCCATTTCAGATACGATTCGTGAGTATGACCTTGCTGCGCGTTGGGGCGAAAGTGAATTTTTGTTGTTGATCAAAACCGATCAGAGAGAGGTGCTAAACACGTTAGCACAGCGATTGATTGACACGATTCAACAGCAAAGAGTCCAAGACCAATTACCCGCCTTATGTTTGTCCGTTGGTGGCTCTCTGATTAGCTCTGAGATGACCTTGCATCAAGCTTTATCGGTGGCGGATCGCGCCCTCTATCAGGCCAAAATTAATCAAGAAAAAATATATATTCACCACTGCCCACATGACACCCTGAATCAACTAATGGAACTGTCATAAAACATAAATAAAACACAGGTTTATTAGTGAGCAAGAACGTCACTCTCTTGTGGTGATCTTGTTAATCGTATGTGAGCAATCGCTTATGTAATGTGAGCTGAATCAGCCATCCGAAAAGTAACTCATCTTACCATCTAAGTACGGCATATTTTAAATTGTAATCTTGGGCAAATAAGATAACGTATAGCAAATCGCCGTGTTAAACGTTTACGTAGCAAAATGCGCGTAAGATCTATGCAGTTTGCATGCGCCATTCGCTAACGCTGTCAGATTTTGGAGCGTCGATGAGCCCCCCAAATATTACACTTTCTCATCGACAATATTATAAAAATGGAGATTAAAATGGCTGGTGTTTTAGGTATGATCCTCGCAGGTGGCGAGGGGTCGCGTCTACGTCCTCTTACTGAATCAAGAAGTAAACCCTCGGTGCCTTTCGGCGGGAGTTACCGTCTGATTGACTTTGCTTTGAACAATTTCGTCAATGCGGATTTGATGCGCATTTACGTGCTGACGCAGTTCAAGTCTCAGTCTCTGTTTCATCATTTGAAAAAAGGGTGGAACATCAGCGGGATTACGGATCGCTTTATTGACCCAATCCCTGCGCAAATGCGCACGGGCAAACGTTGGTATGAAGGCACAGCAGATGCGATTTACCAAAACCTGCGTTTCATGCAGCTGTCTGAGCCAGAGCAAGTGTGCATTTTTGGCTCTGATCACATCTATAAAATGGATATCAAGCAAATGCTTGAGTTCCATAAAGAAAAAGAAGCTGCCCTGACGGTTTCTGCGTTGCGTATGCCGCTGTCAGAGGCGTCACAGTTTGGTGTGATTGAGGTGGATGAAGAAGGTCGCATGATCGGATTTGCTGAGAAGCCAGCCAACCCGAAAGCGATCCCAGGTGACCCAGAGCACGCACTGGTTTCTATGGGTAACTATATCTTTGAAGCAGAGACGCTATTTGCTGAGTTAATCGAAGACGCCGACAACGAAGCGTCATCGCATGACTTTGGCAAAGACATCATTCCTAAGATGTTCCCACGCGGTGATGTATTCGTTTACGACTTCAGCACCAACCGTATCACTGGCGAGAAAGAAGAAGTGTATTGGCGCGATGTGGGTACGATTGATGCCTACTGGCAAGCGCATATGGACTTGCTTGCTAAAGATGCGCCATTCTCGCTCTATAACCGTAAATGGCCACTTCACACCTACTACCCACCATTGCCGCCTGCAACGTTCAGTGATTCGGACAATGGACGAGTGCAAATTATTGATAGCTTAGTGTGTAACGGTAGCTTTGTCCGCGGTTCGCGTATTGAAAAATGTGTGCTTGGCTTTAGAAGTAATATTGCATCTGCGTGCGATATTAGCGAAAGTATCCTTTTAGGTGACGTGAAGATCGGCGAAGGCTGTGTCTTGCGTCGCGTCATCATCGACAAGGATGTGGATATTGCGCCAGGGACGCAAATCGGTGTGAACCTGACGGAAGATAAAAAGCATTTCCACGTGTCGGATGACGGTGTTGTCGTTATTCCAAAAGGAGCACGTGTTGGCTACTAAGAATCTCTCTATTCTCTTTGTAGCATCGGAAGTAGAAGGATTGATCAAAAGCGGTGGCTTGGCAGATGTTGCCAAGGCACTGCCTGAAGCCCTTTTTGAGCTCGAGCAAGATGTGAGACTCACACTTCCCGCTTATCGCAAGGTCGCAGGCATTGAGTCTGCGACTGTGGTTTTAGAGACGGCATTAGAGCACTGGCCTCATACGCCTTATTGCGTCAAGCAGTTAGCGCTATCGGGGATCACTGTGTATGCTATCGATTGTCCGCAGTATTTTGACCGTCCTGACATGTACGCCGAGTACAATCAAGCCTACTCAGACAATGGTGAACGCTTCGCCTTTTTTAGTGCGGCGAGTTTGGACATGCTGCCGAAACTGGGCTTTCAGCCGGACATTGTCCACGCCAATGACTGGCACACGGGGCTGGTTCCATACCTTCTCAAGCATCGTTACGCCAGTGACGATTTTTTTGCTCATACCAAAAGCATTCTTTCCGTGCACAACGCGGTCTTCAAAGGTGTCTTTAGCTATGATGAGCTCGGCGATCTGCCTGAGTTCCAGACGCATTACGCGCCGGATGCCGCAGTGAGTGCAACGCACATCACCATGCTTCGCGCTGGGGTGAAAACCGCTGATAAGGTGAACGCGGTTAGCCCGACGTACGCGCAAGAGCTCAAGACCGAACTGGGTAGTCATGGTATGGCGCAAGATTTTCAAAGCCGAAGCCATGATCTGGTGGGGATTCTTAATGGTTGCGACTACAGTACATGGAACCCAGAAACAGACACCCACTTACCGTTAAATTACCGAGCGACGAAGCAGAGTATGGTACGCGGTAAGAAAGCGTGTAAGGCGGCGCTGCAAGCAAAAGCGAAACTGAGCGAAAAAAACGTCGCGATGTTTGGCATGGTTTGCCGTTTGACGCAGCAAAAAGGGTTACATTACCTGATCCCTATTCTGTCTGAGTTTCTCAAACACGATGTTCAGTTGGTGATTGTTGGGACCGGCGACCCTATGTTGGCAAGCCATCTTAAAGCGCTCTCAGCCACACACAGCGACAAATTTGCGTTTATCGAGGCTTACGATGAAGAGCTTGCTCACTTGGTGGAAGCGGGCAGTGATTTCTTCTTGATGCCGTCAGAGTTTGAGCCTTGTGGTCTCAACCAGATCTACAGCATGGCTTACGGTACGCTGCCAATCGTTCGTGGTGTGGGTGGACTGAAAGATACGGTTCACCATTACGACGATGATCCGTCAATCGCTACTGGGTTTGTGTTTGATGAACCAACGCCGACCGCGTTGTTGTTGACTATGCTTCGTGCTTTGCTGCTCTACGCGCAAAATCTCAATGAGATAAAACGGGTTCAATTGCACGCGATGACAGAAAACTTCTGTTGGGAAAAAGCGGCGGGTGAGTACATCGAACTCTACCACAGTGCTTTGAGCGCCTAACACTAGGTCATTGAATCGCGGACGCTATTTTTTAGTCTGTTCGCGTAAAGACGACAATAGGTCCGCATAAAGAAAGCGCCTGATGGGTTTTGTGCTTGCACAGTCTCACGGCGCTTTCATTTTTTCTAACATTTCCGATTGCACTAAAGTGGCGGTTTTCGTTTATGCTAAACAAAAACACGGGCGCTTTTGTGTTACCCTGCGCCCTGATTTGTGTGACGATAACGGTTATTTTTCGACTATGACTCAAAGTTTGCTATTCCATAAGACTTTTAAACACCCAACCAGCGATGAGTGGGTGGTCTTTGTGCATGGCGCAGGCGGCAGCTCATCGATTTGGTTTAAACAGATCAAAGCCTACAAGCAGCATTTTAATTTGCTGCTGATTGATTTGCGCGGCCATGGAAAATCGAACCAGCTGATTAAGGAGATCATTGCCAATCGCTACACCTTTAAAGAGGTCACATTAGACATCTTAAAAGTGCTCGATCACCTAAAGATTCAGTCGGCACATTTTGTCGGCATGTCGCTTGGGACCATCATCGTCCGTAACTTAGCGGAGCTAGCGACTGGGCGCGTAAAAACCATGGTGTTAGGTGGCGCCGTCACACGGCTAAACACACGCTCTCAAGTACTGGTGAAGTTGGGTAATCTGTGTAAACACATTGTGCCCTACATGTGGCTCTATCGCCTGTTCGCCTACATTGTGATGCCTCAGAGAGCACAAAAAGAGTCGCGACATATGTTTATCCGCGAAGCGAAGAAGTTGTGCCAAAAGGAGTTCAAGCGTTGGTTTATTTTGACCGCAGAGGTGAACCCTCTGATGCGCTACTTCAAAGACCGCGAGTTACCTATCCCTACGCTCTATCTGATGGGTGAAAAAGACTACATGTTCATCACCCCTGTGAAAGAGATGGTCTCAGCACATACGCTCAGTGAGCTGCATGAAATTCCTGACTGTGGCCATGTGTGTAATGTTGAGCGCCCGGATGAGTTTAACGATCACTCCATCGCCTTCATTCAGCAACACCTCACTGCTTAATCTCGGCTGACTCCAAGCACACTCACACTGGCTTGGTGTGTTCGCACTGCCAACATAACTGAAAATGGCCGTCATTTTCTTCTTGGCAAGTCGGGCAAACCCAAACCATGTTGTCGGGGGTGTCCTGTTGGAAGTCATCAATCAGCGCGAGTGCCGCCTGCTTCTGTTCTGGGCGAGTTAACCAAACGTACGGGCTGGCCTCTTCGCCAAACGGAATCTCTCCTTGCAAGCCGAACAAACCTTCACCTCTCACCTCACAGGCTATTCCTTCGCTGCGTAACATTTCACACACAATGTGTGCTTGTGGTGGGGTTGTAGCAATAAAGATTTTCAAGACGCTTGTCCATTGGATTGCGGTGATGCTTTGAGTTTGGCCATCACCCATTTAGCAATGATAGGGAATACCCCGAGCAACGCAAAAGAGGCGAGTACTGTTGGGGAGACGATGCCTGACAAACTGTCGATTTGCGCTAGCTGGGTCCCGGCGTTGAGGTAGACGGCCGTGCCCGGCAACATACCCAGTTGACTGACCAGATAGAAGCGCGCGATGGTTATGGGCGTAAGACCCATCAAGAGGTTGATCAAAAAGAATGGGAATACCGGGATAAGGCGCAGTGAGAAGAGATAAAACGCACCATCTTTCTCGACCCCTTGATTAATTGTCGCGAGCTTATCGCCAAACTTGCTTTGTACCCACTCTTTGAGTAGAAAGCGGCTACTTAAAAACGCCAAGGTGGCACCTATAGTACTGGCAAAAGAGACGAGCAATAAACTGGTCCAAAAGCCAAACAGAGCAGCGCCAAGCAAGGTGACGACGGCCGCTCCAGGGATCGAGAAGGCGGTGATAGCGACATAGGCGAAGAAGTAACTGAGCGCGGCGAGGGCAAAGTGGGCGTCAATGATTTCAGCCAGCGCTTGCTGCTGCGCTTTGGCGTTATCAAGTGTCAGGTATTGACCAAAGTTTGCGCCTAAAAACACAATCAGAGCGAGCAAACCAATACCTAAAAGCAGTTTCTTGTTCATATGGATCCCTTTGAAAACATCATCATTGATCATTGTTAGATATGAACCAAAAAGCCAGTAAAAAATTTCGCCCTAAAGGGAAGAATACGTTGAATTCTATGACGAAGGAATGGAAACGCTAGAAAAGCATCGGCTAAAAACGTCTCAAGCCAGCGGTGTTGGGCTGGCTTGAGACGGGGATTGGAATTACTGAACGCTATCGCTGACTAGCTTTGCAGCTGATTCAGGAGCTCGTCGCGTCTTGCTTGAGGGACCACAGACCAGTGCGTGCCTTTAATTGCCCCCTCAAGTGCCCACAGCAGGTCGATACTGACATCGGTAGAGTGCGTGGAACGAATCGCTTTATACGCTTCCACTGCGCCCGTCTGCTCCAAACGGGAGACACTGTCGATACCCGCTTTCTTGAGCATTCGCTCGGTCGCTAGACGCAAGTTCGGCAGATCTTTCAGGCGCGTTGGTTTGGCGTTGGTTTGACGCTGCTTGTCTTTGTTGGCCGCCTCTAGGGCAGTGTTTGCCATCGCAATAGTCTGAGTGACATCCTGATCCCAGTCATGACCGAGGGCGTAGTATTTGGTGACCACAGGGAAACCACGCTTTTTATACACGTATGGCTCGAGTCCCTGAGCATTAAACTGTTGGGCCAACGAGTCGTCGGCGCGTATGTGAAGTTTGTCATTTACCACGAGGGCAAACATGGTGTCATCAGCGAAGATTCCGAATCCACCAAACATTGAGCGAGACTTGATCTTGCCCAATGGTTCAAACAATCGCATTGAGTCTTTTAAAATTGGTTTATCCATGCTGTTATTCTCGGTGTATTACAATACGCCACCAAATTCAGGTCCGAGAGATTAGCAAAAATATGCAGGTTTTGTGTCAGTAGGGTGTCATTCTGGCTCATAAAAGAATAATCCTACTCACGGTGTGAGCGCATAATGCGCGCGCAACGTTTAACTCATTGTATTCTTTGCTTTTGATAAAGAATTACGAAGTGCACATTTGCCATCGGCAACCCCGCTACCAAGCAGTCATCAACGTTGAAATCGTTGAGTGGCTACAACAGGCCGGAAGCTTTGCGTCCCATCCTTTCGAAATGGTTTGCCCTGTTCGTGGCATTCGTCGAACATAATAAGCATAAATAATTTATGGGCTAAACATCACGTTTTGATGGGTTAAATGTGATCTTGGTTCATAAAATAGACGGGTGTTAACGAGAGAATAAAGCCCAGCGGATGAGAAGTATTCTCGCTAGGCTAGTCGATGTGATGTGCTGAACTTGTTCGTTGGTCTATTTCACCGTCGCCACGGTATCGCGCTCGACGATTTCTGGGTGCATTTCAAAAATACGTTTTTCATGCTCTTTGTCTTTAATACGTTCGAGCAAAATCTCAAATGCGTTTTTACCCACACGGCGCTTCGGCTGGTGAACCGTCGTTAGCGGTGGTGAAAAGTACTCGGCTAGCTCAATGTTGTCATAACCAATGACCGACATGTCTTCTGGAATACGAATGCCTTTTTGCTGTAAACGGCTCATCAAACCGAGCGCCATCGTATCGTTGAAACAGAATACTGCGGTTGGCTTTTCGTCCATGGCGACGATTTTGTCCGCGGCAAGCACGGCGGTATCGCACTCAAAGTTACCTTCTAAGATCCAATCTTCGTTGACGCTCAAACCCGACTCGTTCATTGCGCGCTTAAAGCCTTGGATGCGCTCTTGGCAGGCCGCTTTTTCAAAATGCCCACTCAAGCAAGCAATGCGCTTGTGGCCGTGATCAATCAGGTATTTTGTTGCGAGGTAGCCGCCTTCTTCCGAGTTGTCGATGATTTTATCGGCTTGTGAGCTTTCCGGGCCCCAATCCATCACCACCTTAGGGATGTCTTTATGACGGTCAAGCATTTCGCTCAACTCTTCGGTCAAATCTGAACACATCACTAAGATGCCATCGACGCGCTTTTCCGCCAGCATGCGAATGTAGTCACGTTGTTTCTCGTAGATGCCGCCAGTGTTACACAAGATCAAGGTGTAGCCTTGACGGTAGCAGTAGCTCTCAACCCCGTCGATCACTTCCGAGAAGAAAAGGTTGGTCGATTGAGTAACCAGCATGCCTATTGTGCGTGTCGAGTTACATTTCAGGCTGCGTGCAACGGCACTTGGGGCATAGTTCAACTCTTGAACCGCTTCCATCACTTTTTCTTGCGTGGCTTCAGCGACAAAGCGTGTTTTGTTGATCACATGGGATACAGTGGTGGTCGAGACACCCGCTAAGCGAGCGACGTCTTTAATCGTGGCCATATGGTTTTGTCCTGTCGATGACTGCCTACTATTCTATGAAAAGTTAAGTCTATAAAAGTAAAGTCTATACAAAGTTTAGAGTATGTAGACAGAAAGTATCAGAAACACAAAAACCGCCCTCAAAAAGCGGTTTGTATTTATTAGTTTTATCGTTTGCGGACCGGATTGTAGTCCGCAACGTCGATTTGGGCAAATAAAAAACCCGCCTTTGGGATCTCGCCACACCTTTTGTATGGGCTTAATCGCTATCGCCTTGCAGGTAGGCTTTATCCAATTGAATGAACGCGCACAATAGCGACGACAGCGCCGCATAGAAGCCGAATGTGTCGAGGCGCTGGCAGCGCTCGGCAAACCTCTCAATCCAAGGGAGTAGATGCTGCTCAATAAAATCGGCTTGCTCTTGGTAGGCGAGATGCGTGTCGCCTGCCATCTGCTCTGCTGCATGAGCGCCGCGCACAATCAGGTTACCCAAAAAATCCAGCTCTATGGCGAGATGATCAGAAGGCTCATTGAGCCCTGAATGCACAGCGACCCCGTGTTGTTGAAGTAAAGCGTCCATCTGTTTGGCAGGCTCACCATTGAGCAGTCCGGATTCATCTAAGTAGACAGAGGCGTAAGGCAGCGCGCTGTCTCGGTCGGATTTTAAAAACAGGTCGCAATAGTCGGCTGATAGTTCCAACTGAGCATCTGGCCTGTCTTGCAATCGGTTCAATGCATCGATGAGCCTGTCTGCGGCGACGTTAAGCTCAGGGGTTTGTGCAAGTCCCGTCAGAAAGGTACGTGTGTCCACCGAATGATATTGGGCCAGCTCTTGCTCTGAGAGCTCTTTGGCAAACACGCTCGAAAACCACCAGTAGAGCTCAGCGCGTTGCTCATCAAAGGCGCGCTGCTCTTTCGCGGCGGGAGATAAAGGGTCGGAAATCTGGGCGTTAGGTGTCTCTGGCATGATGGGCTCTCAACTGAATCAGATGCCGTTAAGTCTAACGGATAAAAATGAACAGCGGTCAACCTGATTATGAGAAGAAATGGTCAAATATGGCAATTTGTGAACAGGGCGGCAAAGCTTGCTTTGCATCAATGAATCGCCAACTTTTCGCTTCACAAAGAGGACAAAGATGGAGTTGTGACTAATTATGAATAGAATAAAGCCATTGAATCAGTGTGTGAATAAGTGAGTAGAGCCGATGAGCTACCACATTTTGGTTGTTGAAGATGATGAAGTGACTCGCCGTAAATTGGCGGGCTACTTTCAAACCGAAGGGTATCAGGTGAGCCAAGCTGAGAATGGCGCGCAGATGCGCGATGTACTCAGCAGCAGTCGGGTCGATTTGGTGATGCTGGATATTAATCTGCCCAGCGAAGATGGCTTGATGCTGACGCGTGAACTACGCAGTCAATCGGACATCGGTATTATCTTGGTGACCGGGCGTACCGACAGCATTGATAAGATTGTTGGTTTAGAAATGGGCGCGGACGATTATGTCACCAAGCCATTTGAGCTTAGGGAACTGCTCGTCAGAGTCAAGAACCTCTTGTGGCGCATCGCACTGGCTGCGCGAGCGCAAAACGCGGGCAGCGATCAGCAAGAGGGCGTGGTGCGCTTTGCTGAATGGACGTTCGATATTCAGCGCCGCGCTTTGAGCCGAGGGGAGGAGCCAGTCAAACTGACTAAAGCAGAGTATGAGCTTTTGGTGGCGCTCTCCTCTCACCCTAACCAAGTGCTCAGTCGGGAACGCATTCTTAATATGATCAGTCATCGTGTGGACGCACCCAATGACCGCACCATCGATGTCCTGATTCGGCGCATGAGAGCGAAGATGGAAGTGGATCCAAAAAATCCGCAGATATTCGTCACCGTGCACGGCGAAGGCTACATGTTCGCCGGAGATTAACGGTTTTCGGCAATGAACGAACGCAGATTGATGCCAAAGAAACGAAAAATCCAGGCATGCAGCCTGGATTTTTGTGTTAAGTGGAAGACGTTCTCCGTCTACGCTGGCGGCCGGTTAAACGTCGCTCTGCGCAGCCTCCACCTCCAAGGCTTGCTCTTCATAATCGGACGCCCAGTCGCGCAGGTGTTGCCAAATGGTGCCCAGCGTTTCATGCCAGTAGCGCTCAGTTTGTTCGAGATATTTGCCCTTCGGCGCGTACTTCTCCCACGCTTGATCGATGTTTCTCTGCGCTAGGTAGTTGGTCGGCGCGGCGTAAGGTTTCAATCCTGCGGAATGGAATTCATTCAGGGCACGGTTCATGTGACTGGCCGATGTGACCACCACCAACTTCTTGTTCTTAACGAACGCCGCCGCTTGGCGCGCTTCTTCCCAAGTATCTTTGGCGGTTTCGAGCAGAATGATGTCAGATTTAGAAACGCCAAGCGCCAGCGCTACTTTAGCCATCATGCGCGCATTGCTCACTTCAGAACCGGCGGCGTAGCCTGAGAGAATCAGTTTAGAGCCCGGATAAATTCGCATCACACGAATCCCTTCGGTCAAACGCATTAGGCCGGCGCGACTCAGTTCTGAGGTGGGCGGAATGTCGTCGTCCACAACATGGCCGCTGCCAAGCACCATCACATAATCAATCGATTCATCGACAGGAAAAAAGGCCGAGTATTGGCGCTCGATAGGCATGAGAAGACGTGATGAAACGGGCTGGAAGGCAACGAGAAAAATGCCAACAAACGAGAAGAGAACAACGAAACATCCTGTTTTTTGTTTTCGTGTGAACATGACGAGCATGAGTCCCACAAGGCCAATGATCAGCAGGGCTGGCAAAGGCATAAGTAAAGCCGAGACGACTTTTTTCAGCTCAAACATACTTAAATAGTCCGAAAAAACACCAGTTGATTATAATTTAAGAGAAAGCCTCTTTATTCCTGCCTTTCTTGTGACAGAATAGCAGCACGATTCAACATCATAACTCAAGCTGCTGTGACTGAAGACCGCAATTTCGACGATATTGCCCACAAATTTGCAAAAAATATATACGGCTCTGACAAAGGCGAGATTCGACAAGTCATTGTTTGGGAAGACCTTCAAACCATCCTCGCCTCGTTACCCGCCAGTGATTCACCACTCAACGTGCTCGATGCCGGGGGTGGGTTGGCACAAATGTCGCAAAAGCTGGCGAAGCTAGGCCATCGCATTACGTTATGTGATCTATCTTCTGAAATGCTGCAATTAGCTGAGCAGGATATTGCAAAAAATGGCTTGCTTGAGCAGTATCGCTTGATTCATTCGCCCGTTCAATCCATCGCTCAACACCAGCAGCAACCGGCGGATTTGGTGATGTTTCATGCCGTCATGGAGTGGTTGGCTGAGCCAAAGTCTGCGCTGCAAACGCTGTTAGAGCAGGTCAAACCGGGCGGTATCGCGTCGGTCATGTTCTACAACCATCATGGCCTCGTGTACAAAAATGTCGTGTGTGGCAACCTTCCGCATGTGTTAGAGGGCATGCCGCACCGGAAGAGATTTAAGCTTCAGCCCCAAAAAGGGCTGAAGCCTGAAGATGTCTACCGTTGGATAGAGGAGTCGGGGTTTCACATTGAAGGGAAATCCGGCATTCGCTGTTTCAGTGACTACATTGGCGATCGCCAGTATATGGGCGACTACACCAGTGAGGATGTCTTGGCCCTAGAGAGGCAACTGTGCCGCCAAGAACCCTATGTGTCGCTCGGACGCTATATCCACGTGTGGGCAAGAAAGAATTAAAACAGGATAAACCATGAGTGAAATGACTCTGAATGCCGCTGAGCAACCGATTGATGAGTTGGTGGGTTGGGTCAAGCAGCATGATTTTTCATTGAACCTGACCAACGAACGCTTGGCCTTTTTGATCGCCATTGCCGTGTTGAGTAATGAAAGGTTTGATGAAGAGTTAGGTGAAGGGGAGTTGCATGATGCGTTCGCCATTGTCACTCGATTGTTTGCCGATTCGGGCGAAGCGTCGGCGTTTCGTGCCAACAACGCCATCAATGACATGGTCAAACAGCGCCTTATCAGCCGCTTTACCAGCGAAATTACCGACGGTGCGAGTATCTATCGTCTCTCGCCGTTGGCCATCGGCATCACTGACTACTATGTTCGTCATCGTGAATTTTCCAAACTGAAACTCTCTATCCAACTCTCTATGCTGGCGGACGAAATGGCGAAAGCCATTGAAGCGGCACAAAAAGGCGGAACGGCGGGTCATTGGAAGAAAAACGTTTACGGCGTGCTGAAATACTCAGTCGGTGAAATTTTCGATCAGATTGATTTAAACCAGCGTGTGATGGATGAGCAGCAGCAGTCGGTTAAAACACAGATAGCTGAGCTACTTAACAAAGACTGGCGCGATGCGATCAATAATTGTGAATCCTTGCTGTCAGAAACCTCCAGCACACTGAAAGAGCTGCAAGACACCTTGCAAGCGGCGGGTGATGAGCTGCAAAGTCAAATTCTCGACATCCAAGAGTTGGTGCATGGCGATGATGAGCTCGAGTTTATTGCCGAAACCCTGTTTGTGTTGCAGATGAAGCTCGACCGCATCACCAGTTGGGGTCAGCAAGCGATTGATCTCTGGATTGGTTACGATCGCCATGTGCACAAGTTCATCCGAACCGCCATCGACATGGACAAAAACCGCGCGTTTAGCTCGCGCCTACGTCAGTCGGTCAAAGACTACTTTGAAAACCCTTGGTACCTTACTTACGCCGATGCAGAGCGGTTAAGCGATTTGCGTGATGAAGCCTTGGTGTTGCGTGATGACGAAGTGACCGGTCAAGTGCCACTCGATGTGGTCTACGAAGAATTTCAGCAAGTGAATGATGCGCTGTCTGAGCGCATTGGGGAGATGCTCCAAGTGCACAAAGCGCAGGGTCAGCCTATTGATTTAGGCCAAGTGCTGCGCGACTACCTCGCCGAGCACCCCTATACCCATCATTTTGATTTAGCCCGAATTGTTGTCGATCAAGCGGTGCGACTGGGTTACTCCGAGTCCGATTACCAAGCGATTCAGCCCGATTGGCAAGCGATCAACAATTATGGTGCAAAGGTACAAGCCAATGTCATCGACAGATACTAATGAATACATGCCAGAGAATCTGGTTAAAGCGATCTCTAATCCGCTGTTTCCGGCGCTAGACAGCATGCTGCGTGCCGGGCGTCACATCTCCAGCGAAGACCTCGACAACCACGCCTTACTGTCGGATTTTGAAGTGGAGCTATCGAGTTTTTATCAGCGTTACAACACCGAACTGGTGAAAGCGCCTGAAGGCTTCTTTTATTTGCGTCCGCGTTCGACGTCGCTGATTAACCGCAGTGTCCTGTCTGAGCTCGATATGCTGGTGGGCAAAGTGTTGTGCTTTTTGTATTTGAGCCCAGAGCGTCTTGCTCACGAAGGTATTTTTACCAACCAAGAGTTGTACGATGAGCTTCTGTCACTGGCCGATGAGTCCAAATTGATGAAGCTCGTGACCAACCGAGCCAGCGGCTCTGATCTCGACAAAGAGAAACTGTTCGAGAAAGTGCGCACCTCGTTGCGCCGACTGCGCCGTTTGGGCATGGTGATCAACATCGGTGAAACCGGAAAATTCAGCATCAGTGAAGCGGTGTTCCGTTTTGGTGCGGATGTTCGTGTTGGTGACGATATGCGTGAAGCGCAGCTACGCCTCATCCGTGACGGTGAAGCAGTGGTTCACACCAAAGAGCCGAGCCAAGGCGATCTTTTGCACAGCGATAACCTAGATGCGCCAGAAGGCGAAGAAGAACTGACACAAGCAGGTGAAGCATGATTGAACGCGGTAAATATCAATCACTGACAATGGTCAACTGGAATGGCTTTTTTGCCCGCACTTTTGACATTGATGATCTGGTGACCACCTTATCGGGAGGGAACGGAGCGGGTAAATCGACCACCATGGCGGCGTTTATCACCGCGTTGATCCCTGACCAAACCTTGCTTCACTTTAGAAACACCACCGAAGCTGGCAGTAGCCAATCTTCTCGCGACAAAGGTCTCTACGGTAAACTTCAGCCGGGTGCCTGTTACGCGGCGCTCGATGTGGTCAACTCGCGTAAGCAACGCCTACTGTTTGCCGTTAAGCTGCAACAGGTGGCGGGGCGTGACAAAAAGGTCGATATCAAACCCTTCGTCATTCAAGGCTTGCCAAGCCATGTCAAACCTACCGATGTACTGATTGAAACCGTCTCGGCGACCCAAGCGCGCGTACGTCAAGTCAACGAAGTCAAAGAGGCTGTGGGCCAATTTGAAGGGGTGCAATTTAAAGCCTTCCCGTCGATTGTTGATTATCACGCGCAGATGTTTGAATTTGGTGTGATCCCGAAAAAGCTACGTAACTCGGGCGATCGTTCCAAATTTTACCGCTTAATCGAAGCCTCACTGTATGGCGGTATTTCCAGCGCCATCACCCGTTCGCTACGTGACTACCTACTGCCACAAAACGGCGGAGTGAAGAAAGCCTTCCAAGATATGGAATCGGCGCTGCGTGAAAACCGCATGACGCTTGAAGCGATCAAAACCACTCAAGCGGACCGAGATCTATTCAAACACCTGATCACCGAGTCAACGAACTATGTTGCAGCGGATTATATGCGTCACGCCAACGACAGACGTAATAAACTCGATCAGACCTTGGCGCTGCGCAGCGAGTTGTTCAGCTCACGTGAAATGTTGATCGAACAAAACGCGTTGCTGACACGCGTGCAAGAAGAGCTCGAGTTGCTAGTGGAGTCTGAATCTGGGCTAGAGCAAGATTACCAAGCCGCATCCGACCACTTACAATTGGTGCAAACTGCGCTGCGTCAACAAGAGAAAATTGCCCGCTACCAAGATGATCTGGAAGAGCTCAGTGAGCGTCTTGAAGAGCAGATGATGGTGGTGGAAGAAGCGAATGAACGAGTTCACATCGCGCAAGACCAAGCGCTGGTTTTTGAAGAAGAAGTCGATAGCTTAAAGAGTCAGTTGGCCGATTACCAACAAGCGTTGGATGTTCAGCAGACGCGCGCGTTGCAATATCAGCAAGCGGTGCAAGCGCTGGAAAAAGCCAAAACGTTACTGGGTGACGATAATCTGACCGCCGAGTCGGCGCAAAGCTTGGTGAGCAGCTTGAAAGCTGAGCAGGGCGAGCGCACCGACGCCTTACTCGCGATGAAGCACAAACTTGATATGTCGAGTGCGGCGGCCGAGCAGTTTGATAAAGCCTTTGCGCTGGTTGAGTCTGTCGTGGGCAAGGTCGCTCGCCAAGAGGCGTCAGAACGCGCTAAAGCGTTGATCAATCAAGCGCGCGATGCGCAGCAAACGCTGCAAAACGAAGCTCAACTGCGCGCCCAACATCGTGATGTGGAACGCAGCTTAACTCAGCAGCGTAGCGCCGCAGAGCAAGTGGCGAGCTATCAAAAGCAGCACAACGTCGCACTGGTTGATGAACTGACGTTTGAACAAGAGCGCGAACGCCACAGCGCGCTGATTGACTCTCTTGAGCACAATCAAGAAGCATTGCGTGAGCAGCGCAGTGAGCAGCGCCGCAGTGAGCAAGATTACGCTGCGCAGATCACCCAGTTGGAAGCACTCGCTCCGGCTTGGATTGCCGCGTCTGATGCGCTAGAAAACCTGCGTGAGCAAAGTGGTGCTGAGCTTGGCGATAGCCAGTCGGTGATGGCGCACATGCAGCAAGTGTTGGAGCAAGAGAAGCAGCAATCTCTGGCGAAAGAGAAACTGGCAGAGCGCCGCGCGACACTCGATAGCGATATTGAGCGCCTCGCCTCACCGGGTGGCTCGAACGATCCGCGCCTTAAAGGATTGGCGGATACACTGGGTGGTGTGTTGCTGTCTGAAATTTACGATGACATCACTATCGACGATGCGCCGTATTTCAGTGCTATGTATGGTCCTGCTCGTCATGCGATTGTGGTATCGGATTTGTCTGGCATTGAGCAAAAGCTGGTTGAGCTGGACGACTGCCCAGAGGATCTCTACATCATTGAAGGCGATATTGATGCCTTTGATGACAGCAGCTTTGATGCGCAAGAATTAGAAGGCGCCGTCTGCGTGCGCATGAATGAGCGCCAAATGCGTTACTCGCGATTTCCTCAGATCCCACTGTTTGGGCGCGCAGCGCGTGAACAGCGCCTTGAGCTTTTGCGCAGTGAGCGTGATGAGGTCATCGAAGCGCACGCCAAAGCGGCGTTTGATTCGCAAAAACTGCAGCGCCTTTACCAAGCATTCAACCGTTTTGTTGCTGAGCACATTCAGGTCGCTTTTGATGACGATCCTGAGCAAAGCCTGCAAGTCGCGCGTGAGAAACGCACTCAAGTGCAGCGCACCTTAGCCGAGTTAGATGGGCAAGAGGCGACCTTACGCGGTCAGCTGCAAGCGAGCAAACAGGCGCTCAGCGCACTGGATAAATTAGCGCCCATGATGTCGCTGGTGGAAGACGATACCTTGGCTGAGCGTTTTGCCGAGCTTGACGCGCAGATGAGCGCCTTGAGCGAAGCGAAAGCCTTTATCAACCAGCATGGTAAAGCGATTGAGCAGCTAACGCCAATCGCCTCCGCGCTTGAGGCTGACCCACAGCAGTTTGAAACGTTAGAGACGAACTATCGTCAAGCCGATGAGGCACTGCAGCAGATTAAAGCACAAATTTTTGCGCTCTCTGATCTTATTGAACGTCGCCACTACTTCGCTTACTCCGACTCTATCGATATGTTGGGTAAGAGCAGCGAACTCAGTGAGCAGTTGAAGGCCAAGTTGGCACAAGCGGAAGTCAACCGTGGCCGAGCGCGCGAAGAGCTTAAGCTTGCGCAAGACCAACTGAACCAATACAACCAAGTGCTCGCCTCTTTGAAAAGTTCTCACCAAGCCAAAATGGAAACGGTGCAAGAGTTCAAACAAGAGCTGCAAGAGTATGGTGTCAACGCCGATGAAGGCGCAATGGAACGTGCTGAGCGCCGTCGTGATGAGCTACATGAACGTTTGCACAGCGCGCGAGCACGTAAGAGCGAGTATGAGCGCACCATCACCTCGACAGAGCTTGAGATGAAGGGGCTGGCTAAGCGTCTTAAGAAAGTACAAAAAGAGTACACGGATCTGCGCACGTTCGTTGTGGCAGCAAAAGCGGGTTGGTGCTCGGTACTTCGATTGGCGCGTGAAAATGATGTCGAGCGACGCCTGCACAAGCGTGAGCTTGCCTACCTCTCTGCGGATGAATTGCGTTCGATGTCGGACAAATCATTGGGCGCGCTACGCCTTGCGGTGGCCGACAACGAAGATCTGCGAGATGCGCTGCGCCTTTCGGAAGACAACGCTCGCCCAGAGCGAAAAGTCTTGTTCTACATTGCGGTCTACCAGCATCTGCGCGAGCGCATTCGCCAAGACATCATTCGCACCGATGATCCTGTGGAAGCGATCGAAGAGATGGAAGTGGAACTGGCGCGTTTGACCGAAGAGTTGACCCAGCGTGAAAACCGTTTGGCGATCAGCTCTGAATCCGTTGCAAGCATCATCAAAAAGACGATTCAGCGCGAGCAAAATCGCATTCGCATGCTGAACCAAGGTCTCTCGAACATCTCGTTTGGTCAGGTGAAAGGGGTGCGTCTGAACGTTAAGATTCGTGAAAGTCATGAGGTGCTGTTAAACGGCCTAGCGACCGGTCAAGAGCAGCACAAAGACCTGTTTGAGTCGATGCGTTACACCTTCTCAGAGGCGATGGCAAAATTGTTCCAACGTGTGAACCCGCACATCGATATGGGCCAACGTTCACCGCAAGTGCTGGGTGAAGAGCTGCTCGATTATCGTAACTACCTTGAGCTAAGCGTCGAAGTGAACCGTGGCTCAGACGGTTGGCTGCAAGCGGAGTCGGGCGCGCTCTCTACTGGTGAAGCGATCGGTACCGGTCAATCGATTCTTTTGATGGTGGTTCAGAGTTGGGAAGAGGAGTCTCGCCGCTTACGCAGTAAAGACATTGTGCCGTGTCGTTTGCTGTTCCTCGATGAGGCTGCGCGATTGGATGCCAAATCGATTTCAACCCTGTTCGAGCTGTGTGATCGCCTCGATATGCAGCTGTTGATCGCGGCGCCTGAGAACATTAGTCCAGAAAAAGGCACCACGTACAAGCTGGTTCGTAAAGTCTTTAAAGACCACGAACATGTGCATGTGGTGGGCCTAAGGGGCTTTGGTCAAGGCGAAAAGCCTAAGAGTGAAGCCGCTCAACTCATCGAAGAGTTTTAACGTCAACGCCCACCTTTTGGTGGGCGTTGTTGTATGTGTGGATGGACTTATTTTTGAACGGACTTATCTGTCGAAACGCTGCGTATTGGGGGCTCCGCATGGGCCGATTTGCGATAGTGACTCGGCGAATCTCCACTCCATTTGCGAAACGCATGACGAAAGTTGGCACTGTCTGAGTAGCCGACGCGCTCTGAAATCTCATCAATGCTCAATTGCGTCGAGCAGAGGTAATGGCGTGAAAGGTGGAAGCGGACGTGATCCAAAATCTGTTGGTAGCTGGTCTGCTCTTGAGTCAGTTTTCGTCTCAGCGTACGTGAAGACATCCCCAGTTGCTGCGCCACGACTTCAATCGATGGGTAGTGCCCCGGCTGCTCGATTAAGCGTTGAGTAATCCGATCTTTTAAGCTGGTACTGGTGCCACTCAGTTTTGCCAGCATCTCATCACACGTTTTTAAGCACTGTTGCAAGGTCATCTTGTTGGCGGTGGGCAAGGGTTGATTGACCACATCCGTAGAAAATTGCCACTCCAGCAGTTTGGATTGAAACTTCACCGGGCAGCGAAATACCTCTTGATACAATGATGCGTAGTGGGGCGCGGGGTAAGGAAAATGCAATTGGTGTGAGGGGAAGGGATGTTGCATCACCTCTTCACACAAAGATTGAATTGCCGAAAACCAGTATTCGCAGCAAAAGGGCATCAAGGTGTCGAGATCAATTAACTCTTCCGCGCGGATATAACCCAAATCCTTATCGATGAGGAGCTGCTTGCGCAGCACTGGCCCCGCCAATCTGAGGTATTTGAATCCCATCGTCATCGCTTCAAGCAAGGTGCTGGAGCTAAACACCGCGTAACCCAACACGCCAAAATCGCTGAACCTGGCTTGTTGGCCCACCTTAAGGCCAAGTCCGGGCTCGTCTGCACAGAGTAGGGCATTGCTGAAAATATGCAGCTTCTGGGCGAGTGTGACTTGCGTGTCAGGTTGATAGAGCTTTTCGACACTGACACCACTGCCATCTAGCAGGTCTGTGAGCGGCACTCGCTGACCGAGATAGCGCACCAACAACTGCACGTCCAGCAGACCGCATGCGTTACTATCAGGCTCATAAACCGCTAAATGTTGCATTGTGTGACCGCTCCAGTATGAGAGTAAGATAACGGATATTGGCGTTGAGTATAGCCAAGATGGGGCTGTGATGTTGTCAGCAGTCTCGCAGTTTTGTCCGAAATTCACCGTTTTTTGTCTGTTTGCCACCTAGGTGGCATGTTAACAAAATGTTGTAATACTTGTGTCAGTACCACGAGAATCGATTATGAATGCATTAGTACACCCTCAAACACCTCATGATGTTATTTCACCCTCAGACCAAGATCTGCAGCAATGGTTTGATGCGTTGAGCACGGCCTATCGCAACGAACCCATGCCGTCACTGGATGTGCGTAAGCAGCGTTTAGTGGCGTTGAAAACTCAGTTGCGCCGCTATCAAGATAGATTAGCTCAAGCGATGAGTGATGATTTTGGTGGGCGCAGTGAGACCGAATCTAAGATGGCGGATGTGTTGGCACCGATATTGGACATCAACCATGTTCTTCGTCACTTGAAAGGTTGGATGAAAGCCAAGCGTCGCCCGACGGAGTGGCTATTTAAAGGCAACAAATTGCAAGTACGCTACCAACCGAAAGGGGTGGTGGGCATCATTTGTCCGTGGAACTTTCCGGTTTATCTCTCTATTGGGCCTATGATCACCGCATTGGCTGCGGGTAATCGCTGCATGATTAAAATGCCGCCCAACTGTCCCAATACCACCCGTGTATTGAGCCAAATGTTGGCGGAAATTTACTCAAACGATCTGGTGCGCATTGTCCCCGGCGATCACCCGCAAGCGATGGAGATATCGCATCTGCCGTTCAACCACTTGGTGTTCACTGGATCGCCCAATAGCGGCAAGATCATTATGGCCAATGCCGCGGCCAACTTAACGCCGGTCACATTGGAGCTCGGCGGTAAGTCTCCCGCTATTGTGGCGCCAGATTATGACGTCACCAAAGCGGCGAAGCGTTTGGCGCACGGTAAAGGCTTTAACTCAGGGCAAATTTGTATCGCGCCCGATTATGCGTTTGTCCATGAGAGCAAGCTAGAGGCGTTTGTCGACGCGCTGCGTGATGCCCATGTAGCTATGTATCAGCAAATCAGTGGCAATGCGGATTACACCTCTTTGGTGGATGAGCCACAACATCAACGCTTCCATGCGCTGCTCGAGGATGCGAAACAGAAAGGCGCTAACATCATTCAATGTTTGCCCGAAGGGGAAGGGCGCAAGACGCCGCTTTATATTGCCACGAATCTCAGCAGCGATATGCGTATCTGCCAGGAAGAGATCTTTGGCCCGCTGCTTCCGGTGCACAGTTACAAAAACATCGAGCAGGTGGTGGAGTACATCAACAATCGACCTAGACCGCTTGCTTGCTATTTGTTTACCCACAGTGGCTCGCTGCGCGATGACATTCTCCGCCAAACACACAGTGGCGGCGTCACCGTGAACGATTGGGGCTGGCATGTCCTCAACCACTCGGTCCCGTTTGGCGGCATAGGCAATTCAGGTATCGGTAACTACCACGGCGAAGAAGGATTTCGCGAGCTTAGCCACGCGCGCAGCGTACTGCAAATGCGCGAGTGGTTCCCTATTTCGTTGTTTTCACCGCCCTACGGCACTTGGGTGCAGAAGCTCGTGGTGAAGCTATTTGTCGGCAAATCCGACCCAACGGTTTAAATCGACCCTCTCCCCGAGAAGGGGAATACCCTACACACAATAACAAACTTACGGGCCGCATCGTCTTGATGCGGCTAAGATAAGGAGATCCCGCATGCACAACTTGGCTGTCAATCTGGAGCGTAATGCCGCGCTCTTTGCTTCTCATCCTGCGCTCAAACTGGCGAACAACGTTATCACCTACCAACAGCTCGACATCATGGCGGGTAAGGTGGCGCGTCACTTGGCTGAGCTTGGTCTCGAGCCGGGGGATAAAGTCGCGCTATCGTGCCCCAATATTCACTACTTTCCGGTGGCCTATTACGGCATTTTAAAAGCTGGGTGCGTGGTGGTGCCGATGAATGTGCTCTTTAAAGCGCGCGAAATTGCCTATCACCTTAATGATTCAGAGGCCAAAGCGTATCTCTGTTTTGATGGCAATGAAGCGCTGCCGATGGGCCAATACGGCCGAGACGGTTTTCATGCCGCGCAAGGCTGTCAGCACTATATCGCCATGCCACAAGGTAAAGTGGGCGAGCATTCGTTGGAAGCGTGGTTGGCATCGGACGTCGAGCCGCTGGAGTCGATTGTGCGTCAAGGCGATGACAGTGCGGTGATTCTCTACACCTCAGGTACGACAGGGCAGCCTAAAGGGGCAGAGCTGTCACACACCAACATGCTCACCAATGCGATGGCATCACAAAACTTGATGCGCTTGCAACGTGATGACACCACCATCGCCACCTTGCCGCTCTTCCACAGTTTTGGTCAGACGGTGATGATGAACGCCACCTTGATGATTGGTGGTTGTATGGTGCTGGTGCCTCGCTTTGATCCTAAGCAGGTCATTGAAGACATTATTAGCCACAAAGTCAGCGTGTTTGCTGGCGTGCCTACCATGTACATTGCACTGCTTAGCGCTGGGCAAGCGGATACCGAAGTGGCGCACAAACTGAAAGAGAGTTTACGCCTTGGCGTGTCAGGCGGTGCTTCATTGCCGGTTGAAGTGTTGCGCCAGTTTGAGGCGCTGTTTGAAGTGCCTATCCTTGAAGGTTATGGCTTATCCGAAACCGCGCCAGTGGCAACGTTCAACCACATTGACGGTGAGCGCCTGCCTGGCAGTGTCGGTCAGCCACTGTGTGGCCACATGGTGAAAGTAATCGATTTAGAGGGCAATCGCGTACCGTGTGGAGAACTGGGTGAAATCTGCGTGAAAAGCCCGAGTGTGATGAAAGGTTACTACCGCCGCGAAGAAGCCACCGCAGAAGTGATTCAAGATGGCTGGTTTAAAACCGGGGATATTGGCCGTTTAGACGAGCAGCAAAACCTCTTTATCGTCGATCGAGTGAAAGACATGATCATTCGAGGCGGATACAACGTCTACCCACGTGAAATTGAAGAAGTGATGATGTGCCACCCCGCGATTGAGATGGTGGCAGTAGTGGGTGAGCCTGATGAGCGTTTGGGTGAAGAGATCCACGCTCACGTGACGTTAAAACATGACAGTGATCTTGACGCGGACACCCTGGTTCAGTGGTGCCGTGAGCAGTTGGCAGAGTACAAATATCCGCGCCGCATATTTGTTCGTCAATCTTTGCCGATGACAGCGACGGGTAAAATTCTCAAACGGGAGCTGCATCCTTGTGATGCCGAGGAGGCGTGATCATGGAATACGATTTTATTGTGGTCGGCGGCGGCTCGGCGGGCTGCGTGATGGCGTCACGTTTGAGTGAAGACCCTAGTATCAGCGTGTGCTTAATTGAGGCTGGCGGTAAAGATAGCAGCGCGGTGATCCACACGCCGGTAGGCGCGGTGGCGATGATGCCGACCAAAATCAATAACTGGGCGTTTGAGACAGTGTCTCAGCCAGGTCTAAATGGTCGCAAAGGCTATCAGCCACGTGGAAAAACGCTCGGTGGTTCAAGCTCCATCAACGCCATGATGTACGCACGCGGCCATCGCTATGATTACGACCTTTGGGCAAGCCTAGGCAATCCCGGCTGGAGCTACAACGAGTGCTTGCCGTACTTTAAAAAGGCAGAGCATAATGAGCAGCACGTCGACGCGTATCATGGACAAGGTGGACCGCTTAACGTCAGCAACTTGCGTTCACCGAGTCCGCTACTAGAGCGTTTTCTTGATGGGTGTGAATCCATCGGGGTGCCAAGAAATCATGACATCAATGGTGCAGAGCAGTTTGGCGCTATGGTCACCCAAGTGACGCAAAAAAACGGTGAACGCTGCAGCGCGGCAAAAGGGTATCTCACGCCGAACTTACATCGCTCAAATCTTACCGTGATTACCCGAGCCACGACCCGAAAAGTGCTGCTTGAAGAGAAGAGTGCGGTGGGTGTGGAGTACCAGCATAAGGGTAAGGTGTACCAAATTCGAGCACGCAAAGAGGTGATTTTGAGCGCCGGAGCCTTTGGCTCGCCGCAAATTATGCTGCTGTCGGGCATAGGCGCCAAGAGCGATGTTGAACCGCACGGGCTGACTCACCACCTCCATCTACCCGGCGTGGGAGAAAACTTGCAAGATCACATCGACCTTGTCCATAGCTATAAAACCAGCGCCAAGAAAGAGACCTTTGGTGTGTCGCTCTCTATGGCGGCTGAGATGAGCAAGGCGCTGCCTGAGTGGATGTCTGAGCGCAAAGGTAAGCTTAGCAGCAACTTTGCCGAAGGAATTGCGTTCGCGTACTCCGAACCTGAGCTCGATGTGCCGGACCTTGAGTTTGTGTTTGTGGTCGCGGTGGTCGATGACCACGCAAGAAAAATCCACACCAGTCACGGTTTCAGTTGCCATGTCACTGTGCTAAGGCCGAAAAGCCGTGGCACCGTTAAGCTGGCGAGCGCTGACCCGACTCAAGCCCCATTAATTGATCCGCAATTTTTTGCTGACCCAGACGATATGGAAGTGATGAAGCGTGGCTGGAAGTTGCAGCATCGCATGCTAAACAGCCGTGCGTTTGACGAGGTGAGGGGGGAGAACTTTTATCCGGTCGATATCACCGATGATGCGCAAATCGAACAAGACATTCGCAATCGCGCCGATACCCAGTATCACCCAGTCGGTACTTGTAAAATGGGGCCCAGCAGCGATGAGTATGCGGTAGTGGACGCCGACCTCAAGGTACACGGCTTAGAAGGGCTGCGGGTGGTGGATGCGTCGGTGATGCCGACCTTGGTGGGCGCGAATACCAATGCCCCGACCATCATGATTGCCGAGCAAGCTGCGGATAAAATTCAGCGTCAATATGGCCTGCAGTCTACCCCTGACGTGCGCGCCGCGAGCTAATGTGACACCCGAGCTCGACAAGAAACAAAAGACAAGAACCAAAAATAGCCGCTAAGCGGCTATTTTTTATTGGAGGTTTAAGGCAACTTAGACATTTAGGAATCAAGCAGGAATTTCGTTGGCGAAAATTCCAAACTGTTTCGCGGCATAGGCGACGCGCTCTTCCGGTGTAGGGTAACGGATAGTGGTGCCCATGTTTTCAATGTGACGCAGCCTTGGTAGCAGTCCGCTGCCGTTCGCGATCTGAATCGCCAGACCGGGGCGCGCGTTGAGCTCGAGCACCATCGGCCCCTCTTCTTTGTCCAGCACCATGTCGGTGCCCATGTAACCGAGACCGGTCATCTCCCAAGCACTAGAAGCCAGCACCAGAAGGCGCTCCCAATGAGGCACTTGTAGGGTCGCCAGCTCTTTGCCGGTGTCTGGGTGATGAGTAATCGGTTGGTCAAACTGCACCGCTCGCACCGCGCGGCCGGTTGCAATATCGATCCCGACGCCCACGGCGCCTTGGTGCAAGTTCGCTTTGCCATCAGACGCAGCGGTCGAGCAGCGCATCATAGCCATCACTGGATAGCCTTTAAATACGATGATGCGTACATCGGGCACCCCTTCGTAGCTAAAGCCATCAAAGCAATCATCAAATTTGATCAGGTTTTCAACCACGGCGACATCGTTCTTGCCGCCGAGCGAGAAGAGCCCCGCCAAGGCATTACTGATGTGACGTTCGACATCTTCTTTATTGATGGTGGCACCAGAAGGTTTGGTGTAGACGCCATCCTTATGAGAGGTGATAACAAGGATCCCCTTGCCACCACTGCCTTGTGCTGGCTTGATAACAAAACCAGGCCAATCAAGCACCATATTGTGAATACGTTTGACTTCGGCTTGGTTACTGATAACGCCGATAAGCTTCGGTGTCGTCGCGCCATGCATCTCGGCAATGATCTTGGTTTTCAGCTTATCGTCCACCAAGGGGTATTTTGAACGGTCATTGTAGCGACCAATGTAACTGTGGTTACGTTGGTTCATGCCCATAATGCCCTTGTGGCGCAGCTTACTCGGAGAGGTAAAACGTGAAAACATCGTTCAGTCCTCCGCTAATGGCTTAAAGCGACGCAGCTCAGTCAGACGGTATCCAGTGTAGGTACCGAGTAACAAAATACCGCCCAGTACGATCAGTTGCAGACCAATAAAGTTAAAGGTCAGGTGTTGAATGTAAGGGTTGGTCATCGCTAGGTAGACCAGTACAGCAGTCAGTAGCGAGCCCCCACCTTGCAATACTACCTCTTTAGCGCCTTCCTCTTCCCAGAGAATCGACATGCGTTCAATAGTCCAAGATAGGATGATCATTGGGAAGAAGGTGATCGAGAGACCTTCGGTCAAGCCAATCTTAAATGCCACCACGGTAAACACCGAGATGATCATAATCACCGTGATGATGACCGCCGAAATCCGCGCCACCAAAAGCAGGTTGAGCTTAGAGAGATAGCTGCGGATAACCAAGCCAGTACCGACGATCAATAGGAAGCCGACAATACCGGTCACAAGCTGAGTTTGCACAAAGGCGACCGCAATCAGAACGGGCATAAAGGTGCCGGAGGTTTTCAGACCAATCAGCACGCGTAAGAAAACCACAATCAAGGCGCCAATTGGGATCAGCATGATGGTTTTGAACATGGCTTGCTCTTCTAGTGGCAAGCTATGAATAGAGAAGTTGAGTAAACCGTCGGCTTGCACTTTGTCCATCGTCGCTTGAGACGGCGAGACTTCCTGAGCAATCATGGAGAAGTGGACTTGACTGTTTTGACCGCCAATCAAATCAAGTAGTGAGACGTTCGATTCATCCCACACCAGAATGTTCTCTGCGGTGACTTGGCTCGCTTTGCTTGGGTTGAACAGCACCCAACTTTTGCCATCCCACACTTGGTTCATCTGCTGAATGCTTTGGCGACGACGGCCATCTTCCAGCTCGATAACACCGACGACTTTACTTGGGATATCCGCATAGGCGAGCAGTTTGCTAACCGCTTCAACTTTAGACATGCGATTGAGAATTAACGCCGCGTTCTGGCTGTCTGAATCGTTGATGGATTTGATCAGTTCACGGGTAAAGGTGATGTCATCGGCAGAGCGTTGATTAGCGAGTTCAATCAATGCATTAGCCGCCGCTTCGACAGGGCCATCGAAAGTGGGTTTGGTGGTGGCGGCAACGGGTGGAATCGGGTCGACGTCGGCTTGCGGGTCAACCAAAAACTGCGCTTTGTAGTAGATGGTCTGCGCGCCGCTCGCTTGGCGAATGGACCACTCAGCACGGCGTCCGGTTTCGGTGTCAATGTAGGAAACACCATAGCCTGGAGAAGACGACGACTCGCTAATCAGGGTAAAACCCGATTGTGTATGAGGCGCAGCAAGGGAGGCTTTGACGGGCTTATTTTGCGCATTAAATTCAATACGAGCCTCGATATCCCAGACTTGGCGCGTTTCTCCTGGCGTCCAAGGAACACCATAACTTTGATGGCGAAATAGACTCAGCGCAATCCCTACGCAGATCAGGACAACCACTGAAATATAAAAAGGGACTTTTGACGTCATACCGTTACCTTATTATTTTTTTGCAACTTCCGTGTGAATGTACTTCTTGCTGACATCGACGACGGCGATGTCACGGATAAATTCACGACCTAGAAGAACAGGATGACTCATTTGAGAGCGATCTGCCAATGTAAACTGCGCTTTTTCATGAATTTTTCCAAGTTTGACCCAAAGTTCAACCACGACTCGTCGCTCCAGTTCTTCATTGGTGGATTGACGAATTTTGACATGGCGAACCACGGGCGCTTCGATCCAGTTGTCATCATTTAACTCTGTGACACCATCGGAGAGGTGGAAGCGAACCCAGTTTTTGCCGTTGCGCTCAAACTCCGCAATGTCGACAGCATTGAGTGACGAGGTCGCAGCGCCGGTGTCAACTCGGGCGTCAAAACGTTGTGAGACGTTGTCTATGGTGACCGTCTCGATTTCTCCCAGCACAATGCGGTTACTTGGGTCAACCTTGACAATTTTCTGCGTGGGCGCTTTGGGTGTGGTTTGTGCTTTTCTCGGTGTGTTGACGCGTTTTTTCAGTTCACCCACCTCACCACCTAACACCAAGACTTGGCTCTCTAGGCTTTCGATGTAGTCGGACTGATTGCTCAGTTGCAGGGCGATGTTTTCGAGCTTGTTATTAAGAGAGGTTTCTTGCGCTGAAATCGCGGCGAGTGTTTCTTGATGGTACGGCTTTTCGTCAGTTGTCGCGCAGCCTGAAAGCACAGCAAGGGCGACAAGCGGAGTCAATCTTGAAAACATTAATCAACCTAAATTGGGCAGTAAAACAGAGATAAAAACAAAGAAATAGTCCCTTACTGACTGGGCGTATTAGGCGGCAGAAAGTAAGGGTTTGGAGAGTAACGATTCGATAGCAAAAATGCGTTAACGTATTGTCAAATCTTTAAGAAATTCGGAATTCCTAGTTGGGTTTCTTCGCCACTAAGATCGCACGTCGTGGCGCCGGATAGCCTTCCACGGTTTTGCTCGGATCGCTTGGGTCTAAATAGTCTGGCAATGAGTTATGCGTCATCCAATCGGTGGTGCGCTGTTCACCGGTGGTTGTGACGTTTTCATCCACAATACGCACCTGTTCAAAGCCAACCAGTTCCAGCCAGACTTTAAGCGCTTTGGCGGAAGGGAAGAAGTACACATTTCGCATCTGTGCATAGCGAGATGTCGGCACCAATACGGATGTTTCATCGCCTTCGATAACCAGAGTTTCGAGCACCAGCTCTCCGCCTGCCACCAATTGATCTTTAAGTTGGATCAAGTGATCAAGCGGCGAGCGGCGATGGTAGAGCACACCCATGCTAAAGACGGTATCAAAGGCTTCCAGTTTTGGCAGTTGTTCTATACCCAGCGGCAGAAGATGGGCTCGCTGATCACCGCCCATCAGTTTGCGAATCGCTTCAAACTGGATCAAAAACAGGTGTGATGGGTCGATGCCGACCGTAAGACGCGCGCCTTCGCCCAGCATGCGCCACATGTGATAGCCATTGCCACAACCGACATCCAGCACACTGCGATTTTTCAGTGGAGAGATATGAGGGAGGACACGATCCCACTTCCAGTCGCTGCGCCACTCAGTATCAATATGGATACCGTGTACGGTGTACGGCCCTTTACGCCAAGGGTGGAAGGTACGCAGTAAGTTTTCGAGTTTCTTTAACTCGCCCTCATGGAATGGCGTGTCATTGCTCAACGTCACCGAATGTTTAATATCGACTTGATCTGGCGCGCCTTCTGGGATCTTGTTCAGTGCTTTTAACCAGCGGCCAAAATCACCGTGTTCGGCATTTTGCCAATCGGTCAACTGCTGTGGCAGAACATTCAGCCAAGGTTGCAGACGCGTGTCTTGAGCGATGAGTTGATAGAAATCGGCAAAATTAAACATGAAAACAAGGTCCTCGTTGATACAGGCATGCCCCTAGATATTTATGGTTGCTCGCGGCCTCTAGGGACTCGGCGCGTGCAAATGTGGAGATGGGTGTCGTACAACACTATGCGTTGATGGACACCATATGCGCGTGATGACTACTTAATCGCGAACATAGAACCAAAGTTAAAACACTGAAACCAAACGTCAAAACTACTAAAGCCAATCTTGGCAAAGCGCTCTTTATGCGCTTTGATGGAATCAGGACGCATGACGTTTTCAATCGCGCTGCGCTTTTGGCTGATCTCGAGTTCGCTATAGCCATTGGCGCGTTTAAAGTCATGGTGCAAATCAATTAATAGCTCGTTGGCGCCGACATCATCAAAGACAAATTTCTCGGACAAAATGAGAATACCGCCAGGTCTTAAACCCGCGTAAATCTTCTCTAGCAAACTGTAGCGGTCTTGTGGTGAGAGAAATTGCAGCGTGAAGTTCAAGACCACCACAGACGCGTTGTCGATGTCGATGTGTCGAATATCGGCTTCAACCACCTCAACAGGCGTGTCGCTGCGATAGGCGTTGACGTGCAGTTTGCATCGCTCAACCATGGCTTGCGAGTTATCGACAGCGACAATCTTGCAGCCTTCTTGCTGTATGTGGCGACGCATAGAGAGGGTCGCGGCACCCAATGAACAACCTAAATCGTAAATGTTGGAGTGAGGCTTAACGAAGCGCTCGGCCAACATGCCAATCGCTGAAATGATGTTGCTGTAGCCTGGTACCGAGCGCTGGATCATGTCAGGGAACACTTCTGCGACACGTTCATCAAACGTGAAGTCACCAATTTTGTCGATTGGCGCCGAAAAAATGGTATCTGGGTTGCTCTTAGGGTTCATCACACACTCTCGCTACGGCCGATGCAAACAGTCAAGCATGCCATCGTCAGATGTCAAAAAAGGCGCGTATTTTATGAGATCTTTGCGCGCTTGTCATGTGACTTAAAACATTGATATTTGCGCGTGGTCGCCTTGGCTTGGAAATGGCGCTAAATCGGGCAATGACACCTGCTGTTGCAAACGTCGATAGAGCTTCGCGGCTAGCTCGGGCGCAACCAGGTTGTCGGCGGTATGGATCATCAGGTAAGGCTGCTTTCCTTCGCCTATCCACTGCGGCAATTTATCGAGCCAAGGAGTAAAAAAAGCGTCATTGAGTGGTTCATCAGGATGGCCAATAAAACGCACCATAGGATGCGCTCCGGTGGCAATGGCGTGCACGGGAACGCGTGGTTTCTTCTCTTGGGCATCGATTAGGGCAGCAAAATAGGGGGAGCGCCTGTCCGGCTGGGTCGAAAAAACAGGGCGACTGTCCATAATGATGCGATCGTAATTGCGCTCCAGCAGCCACTGATTGAGTCGCTTTTCGGCGTCACCTTTGGCGAAAAAGGCGGGGTGGCGCACTTCAACGGCGATGGGAAAGTCCGGTGGCAGCATGGCGCAGAAGGTCGTCAACTGTGAAAAGTGTTCCGGTCCAAAGGCAGCGGGGAGTTGAATAGTCCATTGCCCAATGCGCGGTATCAGTGGCGCCATAATGCGCATAAAGTCGGCAAGTAGTGCTTGGCAGCCTTGCAACTGATGCTGGTGGGTGATGGCTTTGGGAAGCTTGAAGGTAAAGCGAAAATCATCGTGCGTGGCGGCTTTCCAGTTGCTCACCGTTGATGACGTTGGCGTGGCGTAAAACGTGGTGTTACCTTCAACGGTATGGAATACCTCAGCATACTTTTCAAGGCGTTGTGAGGCTTGAGTGCCACTACCATAAAACGCCTGCTGCCAGTGGTTGTTTGACCACATTGTCAAGCCTAATCTTAGTGGTAACTTGTCCATACTTCCCTCAATACGCATCGGATGTCTCTACTCTACGAGAGTTTTGAAGAAAAAGGTAATCTGGCGTTATAATCGGGTCAATTTGACGGCGAAATCGGCTTTTTTGGCCATTTGTTGGTGTAAAAATCATCAAAGCACGATAAAACGCAATAAATTGTCGCTGCAACAGTCGATTTAAAATGACTTTCAGCGTATAAATGGACCTTTGCTCTGGCGGCAGTCAGCTAGGGCGTCATCAACTTATTACTAGAGAGATTGGGAATTTCATTATGCGTACCCATTACTGTGGTCACCTGAACAAGTCCCTAGCAGGACAAACTGTAGAACTGTGCGGCTGGGTAAACCGTCGCCGTGATTTAGGCGGTCTTATTTTTATCGATATGCGAGATCGCGAAGGTATCGTACAGGTAGTGGTGGATCCAGACATGGCGGACGCGTACGAAGTGGCGAATACCCTTCGTAGTGAATTCTGTATCAAGCTAACGGGTGAAGTGCGTGTTCGTCCAGAAAGCCAAGTCAACAAAGACATGGCCACCGGTGAGGTTGAGGTCCTTGCGAAAGGTCTTGAGATCATCAACCGCAGCGACGTTCTGCCTCTAGACTTCAACCAAAAGAACTCGGAAGAACAACGTCTAAAATACCGTTACCTAGACCTGCGTCGCCCTGAAATGAGCGACCGCATCAAGCTGCGTGCGAAAGCGTCTAGCTTTGTTCGCCGTTTCCTAGACGACAACGGCTTCCTAGACATCGAAACACCTGTACTGACCAAAGCGACACCAGAAGGTGCGCGTGACTACCTAGTACCAAGCCGTGTTCACAAAGGCAGCTTCTACGCGCTTCCTCAGTCTCCACAGCTATTTAAACAGTTGCTGATGATGTCGGGTTTTGACCGTTACTACCAAATCGTTAAGTGTTTCCGTGATGAAGACTTACGCGCTGACCGTCAACCTGAATTCACTCAGATCGATATCGAAACCTCATTCATGACCGCTGACGAAGTGCGTGCAACCACAGAGAAAATGGTTCGTGACATGTGGCTAGAGCTACTGAACGTTGACCTCGGTGAGTTCCCTGTCATGCCATTTAGCGAAGCGATTCGCCGTTTTGGCTCTGACAAGCCAGATCTACGTAACCCACTAGAGCTCGTTGACGTTGCAGATCTAGTGAAAGACGTTGAGTTCAAAGTCTTCTCTGGTCCTGCCAATGACGAGAAAGGCCGCGTTGCTGTGATTCGCGTACCGGGTGGTGCGTCACTCACTCGTAAACAAATTGACGGCTACGGCGAGTTTGTTGGTATCTACGGTGCGAAAGGTTTGGCATGGATGAAGGTCAACGACCGTGCGGCGGGTATGGAAGGTATCCAATCTCCTGTGGCTAAATTCCTTAGCGAAGAGGTGATCAATGGCATCCTTGAGCGCACGCAAGCGGAATCTGGCGACATTATTTTGTTCGGCGCAGATAAAGCGAACATCGTGGCTGAAGCGCTGGGTGCACTGCGTCTGAAACTGGGTAAAGACCTAGAGCTGACAAAAGAAGGCACTTGGGCGCCTCTATGGGTTGTTGACTTCCCAATGTTCGAAGAAGACGATGAAGGCAACCTGCACGCTATGCACCACCCATTCACATCGCCTCTCGGTGTGACGGCAGAAGAGCTAAAAGCGAACCCTGCAGCGGCGAACTCTAACGCCTACGACATGGTACTCAACGGCTACGAAGTGGGCGGCGGTTCTGTTCGTATCCACAACGCGGAGATGCAAGCGGCGGTATTCGACATTCTTGGCATCGATGCGGATGAGCAACGTCTGAAGTTTGGCTTCCTATTGGACGCACTGAAATTTGGTACGCCGCCGCACGCGGGTCTTGCATTTGGTCTCGACCGTCTTGTGATGCTGTTGTGTGGCACCGAGAACATCCGTGATGTGATTGCGTTCCCGAAAACGACGGCAGCGGCTTGTCTATTGACCGATGCGCCTAGCCTTGCTAATCCTGCCGCGCTTGAAGAGCTAGCGATTGCAGTGACCGCAGCGAAAGATAAAGAGTAATCCCTTTACGGGTGACGAAACCAAAAAATACCGCTCAATTGAGCGGTATTTTTTTATTCTAAGTTACTCTGAGAGGGTAACGAAGAATCATTTATAACAAGGGCAATTACAGGTCGACGGTTTGCCACTCGCCTGGCTGCAAATCGCCTAACGTGATGTCACCCATCGAGTAGCGCACAAGCCTAAGGGTCGGGAAGCCGATGTGCGCGGTCATGCGTCTGACTTGGCGATTACGACCTTCGATGATGGTGATGGCGAGCCAAGTCGTTGGAATGGAGGCGCGAAAACGCACCGGCGGGTTGCGCTCCCAAATATCAGGCGCGTCCATGCGTTCGATGGTGGCCGGCAGTGTCATGCCATCTTTTAATTCAACCCCTTGGCGAAGCTTGTCGAGATCCGCATCGCTCGGCTCGCCTTCTACTTGTACCCAATAGGTTTTAGGGGCTTTCGATTTGGGCGAGGTCAGTTTGGCTTGGAAGATGCCGTCATTCGTCAGCACCATCAGCCCTTCACTGTCACGATCGAGTCTTCCAGCGGCGTACACATCTTTAACATCGATGTAGTCGGCTAAGGTCTTTCTTCCCTCCCCATCGGTGAACTGGCTCAAGGTGTCATAGGGTTTATTGAAGACGATCACCTTACGTTCTGATGGCGCGATCTTCGCTTTTTGACTTGGCTTTTTCCTGCGATGTTTAGACGAGCTGCGCTTGGCATCTTGCGCGCCAAACGGTCGTTTTAAACGTGTTTGACCGTTGCGTGGTGAAGCGGGCTGAGACTCGCGTCTTGAGCGTGGTGACATGTTAACTACCTTGCAAAAATGTAAACGAAGTGTGGGCGAAAGTTTCGATCTATCTCGAATTACGCTATGATGTGCGCGCCTCGAATCAGGATTGGCGCACAAGATAATAGACTATTTTGCCGATTTTGTTTAATTATAACGATTACGTTCTCATGGACGCCGAGTCAGCGAAACACAAAGTTTCAACGGCGATGGCCAAACAAAAAAAGAGACATCTAAATCGCAACAAGTGAGGGGATGACGATACCAAGGCAACCACATTCGTGTTGGTATTATCTACTTGTCGCGGACAGACCACAAAAGCCCATGCATCCAATGGGTTTGTCAGAACAAATAGGGAAATTTCATGCCTACAGAAAAGCCTACAATTATTTACACGATCACCGATGAAGCGCCAGCGCTAGCGACCTACTCACTACTGCCAATTATCCAGTTTTTCACTGCCTCCTCAGGCATTGACGTAGACACACGCGATATTTCACTCGCCGGTCGTATCATCGCGAGCTTCCCTGAGCATCTGACGGCAGAACAGCGTATCGGTGATGCGCTTGCTGAATTGGGCGAGTTGGCGAAAACACCTGATGCCAACATCATTAAACTGCCGAACATTTCGGCGTCTATCCCACAGTTAAAAGCCGCAATTAAAGAGCTGCAAGCCAAAGGCTACAACCTGCCGAACTACCCTGAAGAGCCAAGTACATACGAAGAGGAAGCGATCAAAGCGACCTACGACAAGATCAAAGGCAGTGCAGTGAACCCGGTGCTACGTGAAGGTAACTCTGACCGCCGTGCGCCGCTTTCAGTCAAGAACTACGCAAAGAAAAACCCACATTCAATGGGCGCGTGGTCAAAAGAGTCGAAGTCTCATGTCTCGAGTATGGATGACAAAGATTTCTTCGGTAGCGAGAAGTCGGTGACAGTCGAGCATGCGACCAAAGTGACCATCGAATTTGTCGCGAAAGACGGCAGCACAAAACAACTGAAAGCGCCGTTCGCCCTGCAAGATAAAGAGATCATTGATTGCGCGGTGATGAACAAAAATGCACTCGTGGCGTACTTTGAGCAAGAGATTGCAGACGCGAAGCAAAAAGATGTGCTGCTATCACTGCACATGAAAGCGACCATGATGAAAGTCTCTGACCCAGTGATTTTCGGTCATGCCGTGAAAGTCTACTACAAAGACGTGTTTGCTAAGTATGGTGAGCTGTTTGAGAAACTCGGCGTTGATGTCAACAATGGTATCGGCGATGTGTACAGCAAGATTGAAGCCTTGCCGCAAGATCAAAAAGCCGAGATTGAAGCCGCGCTTCAAGCTGTGTATGAAACTCAACCACCATTAGCTATGGTCGATTCTGATCGCGGTATCACCAACCTTCACGTGCCAAGTGACATCATCGTTGATGCCTCGATGCCGGCCATGCTTCGTGCATCCGGTCAAATGTGGGGCCCTGATGGCAAACAGAAAGACACCAAAGCGATGATTCCAGATCGCAGCTACGCGGGTATCTACCAAGCGGTGATTGATTTCTGTAAAGAGCACGGCGCGTTTGATCCAACCACTATGGGTAGCGTGCCTAACGTGGGTTTGATGGCGCAGAAAGCGGAAGAGTACGGCTCACACGATAAGACCTTCATTCTCGATGCCGATGGCGTTGTCCGTGTTGTTGACAGCAACGGCCAGGTACTGCTTGAGCAATCGGTAGAAGCGGGCGACATCTTCCGTATGTGCCAAGTGAAAGACGCACCGATTCAAGACTGGGTAAAACTTGCGGTGACACGTGCACGCGCAACCGGCGTCCCTGCGGTATTCTGGTTGGATGAAAATCGTGCTCATGATGCTCAGCTGATCAAAAAAGTGAACGCGTACTTACCTGAGCACGACACCTCTGGTCTAGAGATCAAGATCCTTGCACCACTTGAGGCGTGCAAATACTCGCTAGAGCGCATTAAAGAAGGTCTTGATACCATCTCTGTGACAGGTAACGTGCTGCGTGACTACTTGACGGACTTGTTCCCAATTCTTGAGTTGGGCACCTCGGCGAAAATGTTGTCTATCGTACCGCTAATGAACGGCGGTGGTCTGTTTGAAACAGGGGCGGGCGGCAGCGCGCCGAAGCACGTTCAACAGGTGGAAAAAGAGAACCATTTGCGTTGGGATTCATTAGGTGAGTTTTTGGCATTAGCAGCGTCACTGGAACACCTCAGCGTCGTGACAGGCAATGCTAAAGCGCAAGTGCTGGCCGATGCCCTTGATAAGGCGACCGGTGAGTTCCTTGACAACAACAAGTCACCGTCTCGCCGAGTTGGCGAGCTTGATAACCGTGGCAGCCATTACTACCTTGCTACCTACTGGGCAAAAGCGTTAGCAGAGCAGACCGCTGATGCTGAGCTTGCGGCGGAGTTTGCGCCGATTGCGAAGTCGTTGCAAGACAACGAAGAGGCTATTATCGCTGAGCTCAATGGCGCTCAAGGTGTCGCGGGCGATCTGGGTGGCTACTACGCACCAGTGTTTGAAAAGGCCGCGACGCTAATGCGACCAAGCGCAACACTCAATAGCATTATTAATCGCTAATAGACTGGCGAACCGATAAACAAAAACCCGCTGACTGAGCGGGTTTTTTATTGCGTTAGATTTGCGGCGCCGAAGAATCGGGCGAAGTTTTTTGGCAGCGGTTATTTAGCTGGTTGAGCGTCCACTGGTGTCACCACGCTGGCGTGGTAGCCTTTAGGACCTTCTTCCACTTCAAAATTGACTTGTTGGCCTGCTTTCAGAGTACGATACCCATCCATTTGAATGGTTGAGTAGTGCGCAAACACATCACTCTCTTCACCTTCTGGACAGATAAAACCAAATCCCTTGGCATTGTTAAACCATTTTACTGTACCTGTAGCCATGCTATACATCCCTCATGCATTGTTTACTGACGTTGTTGGTGGTTACACGACCGATTTCAACTCCGCTCTATACTGCCGCCATTCCTGTTGCCATTTGATGACCGTCTAGCGCTGAATGTTGTCAAAATGTGACGTGTAAACAAAAAGTGAATTTCCATTCAGCCGCTGCCAAATTTTTACTCACTATTTGACCAATGTAGCCAATGATTGAACACAGTCAATAGAAAAAACGTATTACACTCTACATATTTGCAAACAAATCACTTTTGAGATTTACATTTTTGCAACGGTTTTCAATATCTAGTCTACGGGGTGATTTTGACAATTCAGCGATTTTGGCTTCTTTTTAATCAATCAGATAGAGGGCTTGAGAGAATAAAAATCTTTTATTTGCAGGCTTGGAAATGGTGGATTAGTCTCTAAGTAAGCGTGAAATTTTTGTTGTGCTTAAATGGTCTAAATTACAAGAGCAAAATCTAAAACTTCTCTTCCATGAAGTGGTAAACTGAAACCAGATAAACCTAATTGTTGAAGAGTCATGAGCAAGCAGTTTGAATGGGTGACTCCAGATTCTGACTTACTGGAGCAAGAAAGAACAGAAATTAAGCCACCGTCCATGTATAACGTTGTATTGAACAATGATGATTACACCCCCATGGACTTTGTCATCGAAATCCTAGAGCGTTTTTTCTCTATGGATATTGATAAGGCAACTCAGGTGATGCTCAAAGTGCATTATGAAGGTAAAGCGGTCTGCGGCACCTACACCGCGGAAGTCGCTGAAACCAAAGTGGCGCAAGTCACAATGTATTCCAAGGAAAATGAGCATCCCCTGCTTTGTACAATGGAACAAGCGTAACGTTTGTTCGAGCAACCATCGTTGTTCTATTTAGGAGGTACTTATGCTGAACAAAGAATTAGAGTCGAGTCTAAACGGCGCGTTCTCACGTGCACGTGACAAACGACATGAGTTTATGACCGTCGAGCACCTCCTGCTAGCATTGTTAGAAAATGATGCTGCGCGAGAGGCATTGAAAGCCTGCCAGGCTGACATCGATGCACTTCGTGCCGAGTTGGACATTTTCATCGATCAAACCACCCCCCTGATTCCTGATAACGACGAAACCCGTGAAACGCAGCCAACGTTGAGCTTCCAGCGTGTGCTGCAGCGAGCCGTTTTTCATGTGCAATCGTCTGGTCGCAGCGAAGTGACTGGCGCGAATGTTCTCGTTGCTATCTTTAGCGAGCAAGAATCCCATGCTGCTTATCTGTTGAAGAAAAACGACATCAGCCGCTTGGACATCGTCAACTTTATCTCTCACGGCATTACCAAAGCCTCCAGTTCGGGCGACGAGTCCTCTTCATCGGATTCCTTTGGCAGTGACAGTGTCGAAGAGTCAGGCTCTGAAGAGCGTCTAGAAAGTTTCGCGACTAACCTCAATCAAGTGGCGAAGCAAGGTCAAATTGACCCACTGATTGGGCGCGATAAAGAGCTAGAACGGACTATCCAAGTCCTGTGTCGCCGACGTAAAAATAACCCACTGTTGGTGGGTGAAGCGGGCGTTGGTAAAACGGCGATCGCGGAAGGCTTGGCGTGGCGAATCGTCGAAGGGCAAGTGCCTGAGATCATCGCCAACAGCGTGATCTACTCGCTCGATATCGGCTCGCTGCTGGCGGGCACCAAATACCGCGGTGATTTTGAAAAACGTTTCAAAACCATCTTAAAGCAGCTTGAAAAAGAGCAAGATGCCATCCTATTTATCGATGAGATTCACACCATCATCGGTGCGGGTGCGGCATCTGGTGGTCAAGTGGACGCCGCTAACCTCATCAAACCGCTCCTCAGCAGTGGCAAGTTACGCTGTATTGGCTCCACTACGTACCAAGAGTACAGCAACATCTTTGAAAAAGAGCGTGCGTTGTCTCGTCGCTTCCAAAAAATCGACGTGGTGGAACCTTCGCTTGATGACACCACCAAGATCTTGATGGGGCTAAAACCCAAATATGAAGCGCACCACGAAGTGCGTTACACCAATAAAGCCTTGCGTGCGGCGGTTGAGTTGTCGGCGAAATACATTAACGAGCGTCACTTGCCAGACAAAGCGATTGACGTCATTGATGAAGCGGGTGCGCGCAGCCGCTTAGCCCCAGCCAGTCGACGTAAGAAAACCGTCGGTGTGGCCGATATCGAGGCAATGGTTGCCAAAATGGCGCGCATCCCAGAGAAATCCGTCTCCTCTTCTGACAAAGAAATTTTGCAGAACTTGGATGAGAAGATGAAGATGCTGGTGTTTGGTCAAGACGATGCCATCGATGCCTTGAGTGAGGCGATTAAGCTGACTCGCGCAGGGCTAGGTAACGACAACAAACCGGTCGGTTCTTTCTTGTTTGCGGGCCCAACCGGGGTGGGTAAAACCGAGGTCACTGTGCAGCTTTCTAAACTTATGGGTATCGAACTGCTTCGTTTTGATATGTCTGAGTATGGTGAGCGTCATTCGGTTAGCCGTTTAATTGGTGCGCCTCCAGGTTACGTTGGCTACGATCAAGGCGGTTTGTTGACCGATGCGGTTATTAAACATCCACACTCCGTTGTCTTGCTGGATGAGATTGAAAAAGCGCACCCAGATATCTTCAACTTGTTACTGCAAGTGATGGATAACGGCACACTGACGGACAACAATGGCCGTAAAGCGGATTTTCGTAACGTGATTCTTGTGATGACCACGAATGCGGGCGTGAAAGAAACCGAGAAGAAATCCATCGGTCTCATTCAGCAAGATCACAGCCATGATGCGATGGCAGAAATTAAGAAGGTCTTTACACCTGAGTTTCGAAATCGCTTGGATAACATCATCTGGTTTAACAGCCTGGATGAACATGTTATTCATCAGGTGGTTGATAAGTTCATCGTTGAATTGCAAGCCCAGCTTGATGCACGCGGCGTGTCATTGGAAGTCTCTGATGATGCTCGTCACTGGCTATCGCTCAAAGGTTACGATAAGGCGATGGGCGCACGTCCAATGGGCCGCGTGATCCAAGAGCAGTTGAAGAAACCTTTGGCGAACGAGCTGCTCTTTGGCTCCTTAGTTAACGGTGGCACAGTGAAAGTCGATCTTGATGGCGACGCGCTGACCTTCAAATACTTAGGCGAGCAAGAAGAAGCGGTCCACTAAATCCAAACACGAATAAGACCAAGGCCAGATCATCGCGATCTGGCCTTGTTGTTTTGCTATGAGGCTAAACTGTCGTTCAATCAAAGATGGCTTTGAGTGCACGATACGCCTGTTCGACGGAATCTGGTACCACTTGCTCGACCTGAAACCCAAGCTGTGGATAGGTTTTTATTCGCTCGAAATCGCCAAGCATTGCCCGCACTGTGGTATCAAGGTCAATCTCTTCATTGAAATAGTCCCAGACTGTTAGTGCCGGCGAAGTGACGAACACCTGCCGATAGGGTAGAGGCCACTGTTTTAAAAATGCGGCGTAGCAGCGCCGCTCCATATATGGTTTTTGTACCAATAGGATCGAATCGAGCTGAATGTTCAATTGTTGGAGCTTATCCGCGCTAAATAGCAGGTTTTCGCCGGTATTCGTGGCTTGGCTTTCTATCACAATATCACGGCGTGGAACGCCCATATCGATGGCAATTTGAGCGAAGGTGTCGGCTTCACTATCGGTAAATAGACCTTGCGTTAAGCGCCCAGCACCGCCGCTAAAGATCACCGTCTTAGCCCAGCCATCGAGGTAGAGCTTGGCGGCGTGCTCTGCAACACGCACATCATTACTGCCGAGAACCAACAAAGCGTCACAACGCTCTAATGGCTGGTTGAGTCTCATATACGCCCATAGGTGCTCTAGATGTTGATACAGTCTCATGATGTGACTCACAGCGCCTCTAGCGTATGTTGGAAATGAAAACGATAACCGAGCTCTAGCAAACGGTCCGCCATAATCCGTTTATCTTCTACATCGACAATCGGTGGTAGGGGCTCTGACAGCCCAGCTCTTTCTAACGCAGTTTGATAAAATTGCGCTTTGCTCACGGTATTTGGCGTCGTGGCATTGATCACCATATTGTTGTCATGCAGAGCTGCAAAACTGACTGCACCTATGGCATCAAGTAGGTGAATCATATTGGCGGGCGCAAGGCGACTCACTTGGCGAAGCTTGGCTGCAAATCGAGAAGGGTGACGCTCAGGGCCAATAAGACCGCTGCAACGAACGATGGCAAAACGCAACCCAGAATCTTGAACGTGTTGCTCAGCACGGAGCATGATTTTGGCATTGTCAGAAAAGGTACTGTGCGTGTTGGCCAATGCTAAGGTGGCGTCGTCCTCATACATCTCTTTCGCCACTGATGGGTAAACCGTGGTCGAGCTGACCATCACCAGCTTGTTGACCCCGATGTTGACACAGGCTGTGGCGAGTTTTTTCCACTGCTCGGCGTATTCATCGCCCTTACCTTTACGAAAACCTGGCGGAAAACAGCCGATCACGATCGTAGGTTGAATCGCGCTGAGTGAGCGTTCCACCTCAGACTGCGGACTATCGAGCTGGCAGATAAAGCCATCGAGGTGCGCTGCTTTGAGCTCATCTGCCCCCGCCTCACTAGTGCGGCTGACCGACACCTGATGGCCAATGGATTCCAAGTATTGAGCAAGTGGGCGACCTAACCATCCGCCGCCAATAACCGCTATATGACTCATGACATCCTTCCTTCATTTGTTTCCTTTACTCTATCTTGCGTTAGGTGTAATGAAAAGCATTGTGAAAGTGTTCGCAACCGTATCGCAAGGCTACGTAGAGGTGTTGGCCAAAATGAATCTAGCGAATTGAGTCAATCACGCTAATATTAAAAGTGAGACAATGGGTGGCAATGGGCGCCAAACCTTGAATGTCACCCGCTTGAATAGCGACTGCTGCTAAGGCGTTGAATGCTAGGGCGTTGAAAAAGGAAGGTAAGATGATCAAGTGGTGGTTTGCTTTGTTGTTACTGACATGGCAAGTACAGGCTAACCAACGTGTCGTGATGACGTCACTCAACTGGCCACCGTATTCAGGTGAAGAGCTGATTGAGCAGGGTGTCTCCGTCGCCATTGCCAAGGAAGCGTTTGCCGCCATGGGCTACCAGTTAGTGGTTGAGTTCAAGCCTTGGGTCAGAACGGTGACGACGGCCAGTCGCAAAGCCCAGTACATCGGTTACTTCCCCGAATATTATTTTGATACACAAGAGTTTGTGTTTTCAGACCCGATTGGTCGCGGTCCGCTAGGGCTGGTGGAAAACACCCAATCACCCATTCGTTGGAGCACACTCAGCGATCTCACTCAATACCGCGTTGGAACCGTGAAAGGGTATGTCAACACACCAGAATTTGATCAGATGGTCGCTTCCGGCTCCCTCACAGTGGAAGAGACGCTCGATGATTTACGTAATGTTTATAAAGTGGCAAAAGGGCGATTGGATGCGGCGGTGATTGATGCCAATGTGCTCGATTTTTTGATTCGGCGTGATTCACGCTCCGCTTTATTGTCAAAGCGATTGCGAATGAACCCCACCTTATTGGCGGAAAAAGATCTCTTTGTGGCGTTTAACAACAGTGAAGAGGGGCGCAAGTGGCGAGACATCTTTAATCAAGGCCTCGCCACAATCGATCCACTGGCGATCGCGGCCAGTGTTCAGAAAAGACAACAAGAACCGGGTAACGTGACTCAGTTACCCGTGGCGGATAACTAGCTACACAGCACGCGAAGAATCTTATCAGCGTGCTCGGCCACTTCAATGCCTTCGTCCGTCAGGTAGCCACCATCAGGTAGCGTACAAAGCCCCTTTTGATACAGACGAGCCACCGCGGATTGCATCTCTTGCGACGCCTCGTGGTGCACTTTGATGCCAGTCGCTGCGCTGCTGATATCGAACTGAAGTAAGAGATTCAGTTCAGAAAGGTGCTCGCTGGAGTATTTCATAGACGGTTTCCTTCTGTTTCTATCGTCGATCTCACCATAAGCGCCCAGCCCCGTTAGAACAACGCCTTGCGGCGAGTTTTGTTAGCTCAACCACTCTTTTTTAGTGGCCAATGATCACTTCTGAAAGCTAAATCTTATTTCCTTATTTTTAGTGCTTGAATTTGATCACATTTAGAAACACCGTTTGGATGTTTAGTTGAATCAAAAAACCTAGCTCGCGCTAGGTTTTTTCGTATCGTCTCTGATTAGTCGAGGCTTTGATGATAGGGCTCATCAAATGGCAGCAGTTCTTTGGGCAAAGAGACCAGCCAATCACGCAGCTCTTCACTGCCTACCTCTTCTTGATCGCACACTTGGTGTAATGGATTCACTATCATAACAACACTCCTTTGCAGTTACCGATTGCATCCTATGGTCATTTTGTGACCTGTTTATTACAGTTATCGAAATAAATCATACTCGGATGAAAGTAAAGGAATTTTTCTATAATCGTTAAAATTGACGTTTTGCGTCTCGACCAAGGCTAGGTATCACCACGGTTATCCACAGAATCTGTGGATAAGATCTATTCTTGTTCAGGCTCGATCCTTTTGACCCGTGTTTGACCCGATTGGCTAAAGTTGACTGCAATATTCAGCCGAAGCGTGGTGGTAATGGAGATGGTCATCATGACAAATATCGCCACCATGATCATCACTTGGTATTTGATCGCAATAATAGGGCTTGCTCCGCCTAAAATTTGACCAGTCATCATTCCTGGCAACGTGACCAATCCGCTGGTGGTCATTGAGGCTAATGTGGGTGCCACGGATTTTTGAATCGCTTCGCGAACAAAAGGCAGGGTAGCAAAGCTGGGTAGCGCGCCCAGTGAGATCGCCGCTTGGTACTCGGTATTGCGCTGCTCAAAGGCGGTGTAAAAATGTTGCAGCGCGACGATATTGCCGCTCAAACTGTTGCCCAGAAGCATGCCAGCGAGGGGAATTAAGTACTGAGCGTGATAAAACGGCGTGGGTCTCACGACCAAAGCGGTGATAATCAGCAACACTGGCGTCAGGCCGACGATGAGGCTTGTGGTGACGACCGCCATCAATGGGCGGCGAGGTAAACGTGCTTTGTTGATGATGGAACTGGCGCCAATCAAAATCATCACGGCGAGCCAGAGCACATTGACCAGCGCGCTATTGAGCTCAAACAGGTATTCGAGATAGACCCCAACCAGGGCCAGTTGTAGCGTCATTCTCGCGACGCCTATGAGCGCATCTTTGCCAATGTTCAGTTGATAGTAGCGACTGATAGAGAGCGGCACGCTCAAAGTAAGAAAAAACAGCCCAAGAATGGGCCAAGGAATATCCACCACACTGCTCATTATTCATCTCCATATTCGCGTTTATTCTACACCATTGCGTTCATTGTGACAGATTGGCCGCTGCGCTCGGATTGAGCCCTTCATTCCCGTTTCTCATTAATAATAATTTAACAATTTGTTGGGAAGTTGAGCGCTCAGGCTTACGTTTTTTAAGCCAATTTGAAAGTGAAATGTTATGTGAGTAACCGTTTTTTAACTCTTTCTTCTTGTTCATATTTCTTCACAAATGCACCTTATTTAACACATAAAATCGCAATCCATCACATCTCTGTATCAGCTCAAAAAAGTGTCGAATAGTCGCTGTGATGGGCTTGAATTCGATTGAACCCCACAGAATGTGTGGTCTACCATTACGTGTATCCGTTGTACGAAATTTGTGCGTATCGATCAGCGCTCAAAGTGAGCATCAGTGACAGGGCAGGCAAATGTATGAGTAATGTTAACAAAATTGAGAGTGGCGAAAAGCGCTCCTTGGAGTGGAAATCGTTCCTCTTCATCACAGTGATTCTTTTCCCCGTGTTGAGCGTCGTGCTGGTGGGTGGATACGGATTCATCGTCTGGATGCTACAGGTCTTTTTCATGGGACCACCGGGAACGCACGGTTAATGACGCACGGTGAGTGATGCACGGTTAAACCAAGAACCGTCACTGACGTTAAGAATAAGATGAAAGAGAAAGAATGATGAAAGCACTAATTGTTAAGCTGTGGCGAACCATGACTCGCCCTGCAGTTCATATCAGCCTAGGTGTGCTCACCATGGGTGGCTTTATTGCTGGGGTGATTTTCTGGGGTGGATTCAACACAGCGCTAGAAGCGACCAACACCGAAGAGTTCTGTATTAGTTGTCACACCATGCGTGACAACGTCTATGTTGAGCTGCAAGAAACCGCGCACTGGAAAAACCATTCAGGGGTTCGCGCAACCTGTCCTGACTGTCACGTACCTCACAACTGGACGGATAAAATTGCACGTAAAATGCAGGCCTCCAAAGAGGTGTTTGCGCAGGTGTTTGGTGATCTCGATACGCCTGAGAAATTTGAAGCGCGCCGTCTTGAGTTAGCGCGTCACGAATGGGACCGTTTCTCGGCCAATGGATCACTGGAGTGTAAAAACTGTCACAACTACGAGTCGATGGATTTTGATTTGATGTCACCCACTGCGCGCATTCAAATGCAATCCGCGGCTGAGCGCGATCAAAGCTGTGTGGATTGTCACAAAGGCATTGCGCACCACTTACCGAATAATATGGAAGCGGCGAGCGGCATTGTGGGGGATCTTGAACAGGTCGCCAACGGCACCTCATACAATGTGGGCAACTCTGTGGTTTCGATTCGTCACTTGCCTCTCTATACCGACGAAAGCGCGACCACCGAAGCGGGCCTACTTAGCCCAGCAAGCCAAGTGGCAATTGTGGAAACGAAGGGCGACATGATCAAAGTAGAGATCGACGGTTGGCGCAAGGCGAAAGGCTTTGGACGTGTCATTCAAGAAGACTTTGGTATGAACATCTCAACGGCCATTTTGACGCGCGATGTTTCTCAAGGTGACCAAGTGGTGACAGGGGAAAGCAAAGAAGACGAACTCACGGGTTTGCCATGGGAAAAAGTAGCCGTGGACTTGTGGATGAAAAAAGAGTCGATGGTCTCGGATTTCGAGCCGATTTGGAGCGCTGCCGGCCAAGCGTATCAAACCAACTGCTCGACGTGTCATACGCAGCCTGATGAGGCGCACTTTAGTGCCAATGGCTGGGTGGGGATGCTCGATGGCATGATTGCCTTCGTCAACTTTGACACTGATACCGAAGCCTTGGTGCTCAAATACCTGCAAAAACACTCTTCTGATTTCTCAGATGGTCACCACTAATTCGCGGCAATGGAGTAACAAATAATGGCAATCACAAGAAGAAGTTTTCTAAAAGGTGTCGCGGGAACCAGTGCTGCCTCCTTGATTGGGCCGAGCTTACTGACGTCGGCTGCGGCGCACGCCGGAGAAGTGGATGGTACCTGGAAGGTATCTGGCTCACACTGGGGCGCATTTCGTGCCCGTATCTGGGGCGGGAAAGTACAAGAAATCAAGCCGCTTGAAGTCGATAAATACCCAACCGATATGCTGAATGGCGTCAAAGGGATCATCTACAGTCCCTCTCGTGTACGCTACCCTATGGTACGTTTGGATTGGTTGAAAAAGCATAAGTACTCGACCGATACACGCGGCAACAACCGTTTTGTTCGAGTCACTTGGGATGAGGCTCTGGATCTTTTCTATCGTGAGTTGGAACGCGTGCAAAAAGAGTATGGCCCTTGGGCTTTGCACACTGGACAAACTGGTTGGCGTCAAACCGGTCAGATGCACAGTTGTAACAACCATATGCAGCGTGCGATGGGTTTGCATGGTTACTCCGTGAAAAAGGTCGGCGACTATTCAACCGGCGCGGGGCAAACTATTTTGCCTTATGTGTTGGGTTCCACCGAGGTGTACGCGCAAGGCACATCATGGGAGCTGATCCTCGAAAACAGCGACAACATCGTGTTGTGGGGTAACGATCCGGTCAAAAACCTACAAGTGGGCTGGACATGTGAAACGCACGAGTCGTTTGCCTATCTTGAGCAGTTGAAAGAAAAAGTCGCGCAGAAGCGCGTCAATGTCATCTCCGTTGATCCAGTACGCAACAAAACTGCGCGCTATCTAGGTAATGAGTTGCAATACATCCACCCGCAAACGGATGTGCCTTTTATGCTTGCAATCGCGCACGTGCTGTACAACGAAGATCTGTACGACAAAGCCTTCATTGATACCTACTGCCTTGGTTTTGAAGAGTTTATTGACTACGTGCAAGGTAAGACTAAAGACAAGGTCGAAAAAACACCCGAGTGGGCGGCAGAGATTTGCGGCGCATCCGCCGACGAGATTCGCCAATTTGCGCGTATGCTTGTCAATGGTCGCACTCAGATTTTGGTCGGTTGGAGTATCCAACGTCAGGAGCACGGTGAGCAGCCATATTGGATGTGCGCCGTGATTGCTGCAATGGTGGGGCAGATTGGTTTGCCTGGTGGCGGTATCTCTTACGGTCACCATTACTCAGGTATCGGTGTATCCTCGACGGGATTTGCTGCGCCGGGATCGTTTCCGCTCAATATCGATCAAGGTCAAGAGCCAAAGCATACCAACCAAGATTTCAACGGCTATAGCCGCGTGATTCCGGTGGCGCGTTGGGTGGATGCCTTGCTCGAGCCGGGTAAGAAGATCAACGCCAATGGTGCTGTGGTCACTTTGCCTGACATCAAAATGATGGTGTTCAGTGGCAACAACCCTTGGCATCACCATCAAGACCGCAACAAAATGCGTCAAGCGTTCAAAACACTGCAAACCGTGGTAGCGATTGACTTTGCTTGGACGGCCACTTGCCGTCACGCTGACATCGTCTTGCCCGCCTGTACTCAGTTTGAGCGTAACGATATTGATGGTTACGGTGCGTACTCTGGCCGCGGCTTAATCGCTATGCATAAGCTGGTTGATCCGTTGTTCCAGTCGAAAACCGACTTTGACATCATGACGGAACTGACGCGCCGTTGGGGCCGTTCTGAGGATTACACGCGTGGTATGAGCGAGATGGAGTGGGTAAAATCGCTCTATGATAACTGCCGTGAAGCCAACAAAGGCAAGTTTGACATGCCTGAATTTGACGTGTTCTGGCAGCAAGGTTTCCTCGATTTTGGTCAAGGTCAACCTTGGGTTCGTCACGCTTCGTTCCGTGAAGACCCGGAAATCAACGCGCTGGGCACGCCATCGGGCTTTATTGAAATCACCAGCCGTACCATCGGCAATATGGGCTATGAGTTCTGCCAAGAGCACCCGATGTGGTTTGAAAAATCCGAGCGCTCGCACGGCGGCCCAGGTTCAGAGCAGTACCCTTACTGGCTACAATCGTGCCACCCGGACAAGCGTCTGCACTCACAGATGTGTGAATCTGAAGCGTTTCGTGCGACCTACGCGGTGCAAGGGCGCGAGCCTATCTACATCAACCCAACTGATGCTAAACGCAAAGGCATCAAAGAGGGCGATGTGGTCCGAGTGTTCAACGGCCGAGGCCAGCTACTTGCTGGCGCCGTGTTGACCGATAGCTACGCCCCAGGCGTGGTACGTATCGAAGAGGGCGCATGGTATGGGCCACTCAACGAAAAAGTGGGCGCGTTGGATACCTACGGCGATCCGAATACGCTGACTCAAGACATCCCTTCCTCTGAGTTAGCGCAAGCGACCTCTGCCAACACTTGTCTGGTGGACTTCGAAAAATACACCGGCACATTACCGCCAGTGACCGCCTTCGGTGGGCCTATTGAGGTCATGTAGCACCCATGTAGCCAGCAAAGACCAGCATCGCGCTGGTCTTTTCCTATTTTGGTGACCTGATAACTCGCTGTTTTGGGAATAATGGTTATTCCTATCAGTTCGAGCACGATAACCGCATAATTCGCCACGTTTAATTCCAATAATCAGTGAAAGGGACATCGCTGAACAACTTTGTGGAGATGGCGATGAGCAACAAACCTCTATTCGCACTGAGCGCGTTGGCGTTGGTGCACTTTAATGCAGTAGCCAATGAAGATGTGCAGGACATGTCGGATCCGTTGGCGGTCTATACCCAGGCGGGTGTGGGTTATACCGACAAAGGTCTGAACCTGAAACTCGGTCAAGCGTACGACACCGGCAATCCAACCACGATGGCGATGCACATCGCAGAGGTGAAAGGCTTCCTTGGTGAAGATCTTGGCTGGAATGGCGGCACACGTTCAGACAACGACAACAGCATCGATAGTTTACGCTACCGCCACTTCAGCGTGGATATGACTAACGGTCGTGGCTCGCAGGTGGACGTGAATCTTGGATTCCAAAACACAAAGCCAAACGGCGAGGCAATGGGTACTCAAGGCAGCGCCTCTTACAGCTTTATTCAAGCGTTGCCTAAAATGGGCCCGGTAAACTTCTACCCATTGGCAGGAGCAGGTGTCGCATTTGGTGAAAATCGTGATGCGGTTACAGACAACCAAGCGCAAGATCGCTGGGACATTCACGGCACCTTCTATGTTGTGGGTATGTACAGCAAAATCGAAGTGACTGAGAACATCTGGATCAACTACAACCCAATGTACCTAGGCACCATGTCTGGCTCAAGTTTCTACAAAGACAATGCTTTTGGTGCAGGTGAAGATACCCTGTACGCGCACGAAGCGGCAGTCTCTTACCAAATCAACCCACGCGCCAACGTTCGCTACTTTGCCAACTGGAACGAGAACGTCAACTACGCGAAAGGCGATCACCGTATCGAATTTAACTACCAGTTCTAACGTTCAATGCGTTTTGTATGGTCAATGCCGCTTCCTGTGAAGCGGCATTTTTCGTTGCGCCGAATTTGGCGAAAACAAAAACCATCACATATAGTGATAAAAGTGTGATTTGTAATAGATTTGTTGGTTAGACAGGCACGGTGAGCAGTGCTGTAATGTCAATCGTTGTGGTGAGAGGTAACGAGATGGGCCAAGTGATTCGATTAGATAACGAGCAGGTGCTGTATGTGCCGAGTCGCGATCTTGATGCGGTGGTAGAGGGCAACGAAGTCCACTTTCGCTTCCAAGGCTTAAGTAATGATCCATTCGGCTCACACTACGCACTGTTCTCAACGGATTTTCAGTTTGAGCGTCAGGCAACGGTACTTGGTGATGGCTTTCAAATGCTCGCTCAAACCACCGGCACCATCGACAAGCCGGTGGATATCGGTCGCTGTCCTGACAACAGCGCGAGCTATCGGCTCTATGGATCCAACGAACCTAAACGCTATTACAACTATTTGGTGGTCGAAGACTCGCTGGGCTACACCTTGTTTGGCTTTACCTCTTGTCGGCGTTTCGCCGGCTATTTTGAGGTGAGAGAGCAGAAGGGTACGCGCACCCTCACGGCTTACATTGATGGCGAGAATACCCACCCTAGTGATTGGAGCCATAGCGAACTCGAATCGGTTGTTGTGCTACAAGGCCCCTCACTTTCCGGACTGTATGAAACCTTCAGTGACTGCATTGCCAAACATCATCCACCGCGTGCAGGTGTTGATGGTGTCGCGCCGCTGGGCTGGTGCTCTTGGTATGCCTATTATGCGCAAGTCAAAGAGCAGCAGATTCGCGACAATGTGCGCTGCATGAAAGAAAACATTAAGCCGCTCGAGTACGTGTTAATTGATGATGGCTATCAAGCGTTTATGGGCGATTGGCTCTCGCCATCTGCGCAGTTTCCGTCTGGGCTTGCGTCCTTGATTGAGGAGATAAAGCGCAGCGGCAAAAAGCCCGCGATTTGGGTCGCGCCTTTTATTGCCGAGGGCAACTCAACCATTTTTCGCCAGCATCCAGATTGGTTTGTCACCCATGACAATGGCCAGATCATGAAAGCAGAAGACGTCACCTATGCGGGCTGGCGATGCACGCCTTGGTATCTGCTCGATACGACTCACTCGGATGTGCAAGATCATCTCACCCATGTGTTTAAGACCATGCGCGAAGAGTGGGGGATTGAGCTGTTTAAGCTTGATGCAAACTATTGGGGAGCGTTAAAAGGCCGTCGTTGGCAGTCGGGCATTACGGGGGTGGAAGCCTACCGAATGGGGATGGATGCCATTGCTCAAGGGGCTGGCGATGCGTGGTTACTGGGCTGCAATGCCCCAATGTGGCCGTCGCTAGGCATGGTTGATGCGATGCGCGTGTCCGATGATGTCGAGCGAGACCCAAGGCGATTTGAGCAAATCGCCAAAGAGACCTTCTACCGCAGTTGGCAGCATCGCAAACTGTGGCAAATCGATCCCGATTGCGCGACGCTGGTCTCGTTGCCCAATCAGGCAGCGGAACGTCAAGCGTATGAATTCCATCGTGATGTGTTATTAGCCAGTGGCGGATTACTGCTCTCTGGCGACCCTCTACCGGATCTCACCACATTCGCGAAAAAGACCCTAGCGAAACTGGTGATGCGACACAACCACAATCAAGACGCCGCCAAGTTTACCGCGTTTAACCTGCATCATGGGTTTTTGAAACTGACTGAGCGTAACGACTTACACTGCTTATTTAACTACCACCAAACCGGCCGAGAAGTCACGTTGACCTCCGATTACCCAGTGTATTGGTTTGATTATTGGAGTGGCGAGAAGCTGACCGCTGAGCCTGAGCAAGTGATTGAAGTGACGCTTGAGGCGGGCTTATCGAGCCGCGCGATCATTACCGCTCCGTCTTGATGCTTTGCGCTACATATTCCCCCATCGATTGGGTAGAATGACGTTTTTTGCCAATCTAGGATCTCAATGTCGATAATTTTAGGAATCGATCCGGGCTCAAGAATTACCGGATATGGCGTGATTCGCCAAACAGGTCGACATCTTCACTACCTCGGCAGCGGTTGTATACGCACGTCAGAATCGGAATTACCCGGCAGGCTCAAGCAAATTTACGCAGGCGTTTCGGAGATCATCACCCAGTTTCAGCCCGATGTGTTCGCTATTGAACAGGTCTTTATGGCGCGCAATGCCGATTCCGCACTTAAATTAGGTCAAGCCCGGGGCAGCGCTATTGTGGCGGCGGTGAATGCTGAGTTGCCGGTGTACGAATACGCTGCGCGTCTGATTAAACAAGCTGTGGTGGGTAATGGCGGCGCGGATAAAGAGCAAGTGCAGCACATGGTTCAGTCGATGCTCAAACTGCCAGCCAAACCACAGGCGGACGCCGCCGATGCGCTGGGTGTGGCGATTTGTCATGCCAATACCAACAAAACCTTAGTGGCGCTCGCGGGAAAAGCGACCAGCGCACGACGAGGACGCTACCGCTAGTTTTTTACTGGCTATATATCCAGTTCTTTATTATCATCAAACCACTTTTATACAGCGAATAGGACGAACCAGTGATTGGACGATTGCGCGGCATTTTAATTGAGAAACAACCCCCAGAACTGCTGATTGAAGTCAGCGGGATAGGCTACGAAGTTCAAATGCCCATGAGCTGCTTTTATGAATTGCCCAACATTGGTGAAGAAGCGATCATCTACACACACTTTGTGGTTCGTGAAGATGCGCAGTTGTTGTACGGCTTTAATACCGTCAAAGAGAGAGCGCTGTTTCGTGAAGTGATCAAAGCCAATGGCGTAGGGCCAAAACTGGGTCTCGGCATTTTATCGGGTATGACGGCGAGTCAGTTTGTCGCCTGTGTCGAGCGAGAAGATGTCTCTACCTTGGTCAAATTGCCAGGAGTTGGCAAAAAAACCGCAGAACGATTGGTGGTTGAGATGAAGGATCGCCTCAAAGGCTGGGGGGCGGGCGACTTGTTCACGCCACATACTGATGCCGCGCCGATGGATTCGGCGACACAATCAAGTCAATCGAACGCGGAAGAAGAGGCGATCAGTGCGCTGCTTGCGCTTGGCTATAAGCCAACCCA
>NZ_JCBDGH010000065.1:0-19060 GCF_059833955.1 Vibrio sp. R15-SG3-ISO1A | reverse complement strand
AGGTTAAAAGAAACAGGATGACAGAACCCTCCAGCACCTGGTATTGTTTCGGTGACATCCCTAAGTATTTTTCGAACAGCTTGCGCAAATAGCGATCGCTGATCCCCAGACGCTCGGACAAATGAGGCAATCCCTTACTGTCTACTTCACCTTGCTCAATCAGAGTGATGGCACGTTGAAATGTGGTTTCCACCCCTTTCCATGCCCACGAACTCGGCGCACTGTCCGGTCGACAGCGTAGGCATGGCCGAAAGCCCGCCTGCAATGCTTGGGCGCGATCAAGAAAGTAGGTGACGTTTTCCTCTTTCGGTAAGTTGGCTGGGCATATCGGACGACAGAAAATACCCGTTGTTTTGACGCCAATATAGAACTGGCCGTCAAAGCGCGCATCTCGGCTTAACCTCGCTTGCTGGCATTCGTGCACACTCAATGGACCGAGCATCGCCATCGGCTTAGTCACGCCCTGTCCTTTATCACCTGTGGTCATTATTCACATTGCTCTCTTGGCGCTAAGTCATAGAGAAAGTCTAACGGTTTGCACACGCAATACTAGCCATTTTCGGAACTCAACCTTGTCAACTTTTGGATGAAAACTTTGGGATGAAGATCTTGGCGAAAGTGCGAACCTCATCTAAATTAAAAGATGAACAATAAAAATAAGGTAGTTGGCTATGAATTTACACACTTGCACGATTGTCCTAAAGGACAACATCACCATGATCTGCGACAGCGTCGAACAATCGCTCGGTTACATCGACTCACATGGCGCAGCCAATATTGACCACATTCTGATTGATGCCTCCGACGGAGCGCATGTGCAATCGTTCCATCATTTGAGCGTTGAAGAGTCCATCGAAAGCCTGATGAATCTCTGAATGACCTCGAGTTGTTGAGAGAGTGACTCATTCAAAAAAATTGAATGAGTCACTCAGTTTTCTCCGCTTATCCTTTCTCCGACATAGCGATAGACTGGTTGTTAACTAGCCGAGCTAGACACACTTAACCGTTCTGCGATTCGTGTTTAGAGTTTAAGAACCTCATTGAAAGGATAAAATTATGGCACAGACACTCGTTCTAAAATCCAGTATCTTGGGTGAGCACTCTCAGTCAAACCAAATCATTGACAAGGTGCTAGAGGGAAAATCAGGCATCATCGAGCGTGATTTGGCCGCCAACCCAATCCCTGTTCTTGACCTTAACGTCGCTACTGCGCTGCGTAGCCCAGCAGAAGATTTATCTGACGAGCTCAAAGCGGTGCTCGCACTTTCGAACCAGTTGATCGATGAAATCAAAGCGGCCGATCAGATCGTGATTGGCGCGCCAATGTACAACTTCTTGATCCCGACTCAACTGAAGAACTACTTCGACTTGATTGCTCGTGCGGGCGTCACGTTCAGCTACACGGAAAACGGTCCTGTTGGCCTACTTGAAAACAAAAAAGTCGTGGTGGTCACAACACGCGGTGGTCTACACAAAGATTCGCCTCGTAACTCGATTGAAAGTTACCTCACCACGATTCTTGGCTTTATCGGCCTTACCGACGTTGAGTTTGTTTACGCAGAAGCTCTGAACATGGGTGATGAGCCGGCTGCAGAAGCTCGTGAGCAAGCACTTACTCAATTGGCTGAGCTCGTGTAACTCGACTTTCTCGATTGCTAGACACAAAAAAAACCTCGACGCTTCACTTATTCGTATCGTCGAGGTTTTTCTATTCTATCCAGCTAGTTTTTACCAGCCCGTTTCAAGCACTTAGGCCTACTCGTCTACCGGCCAATCCGCCATCTGCTGAAAGCTGAACGCCGTGACAGGGTCGATGGTTTTCACCAACTTCTCTACCTGACTGATGGCATCGATCGACGTGCTCGCCTTGCGATAACTCAAGTAGATGGGACGATACCACTCTGCCACGCCATCCACTTTGACCAATTGCCCGCTGGCTAAGAAGGGCTCGACAAGAGAGGTGGGTAAGTAAGCACTTCCTCCCTTTTCAAGGATGAAGTCTAAAGCGATGCGCGCTGTAGAAGTACGTAGATAAGGCGCTGGGATTTTAGGGTGACGCTCAGCATGTTCTGAAGCAAACTTAGTGCCCCAATCGACATACACGTACTTGTCTTCCAGCACTTGGTCCACGCTGCCCTCTGAGGTCGAAACCAAGACCAACACCACATCCGCGACTTTTTTACAATTGAGCTCATCGGCTTTGATTTGGTCAAAGGCGAACGCCATATCCAAGGTACGTTCTTGCAAACTGCGATTGAGTGCTTCTCTGCCCATGATTTCAGCCATAAAGCCATAACCACTGAAGGCATCCGTGATGAGGCTTAAGCCATTTTGCAGATACGCATCCCACACGTTTGGCGTGCCGCCTAGGGTCAGTTGCAGTGCTTTGCCATTTTCTAGGGAGAGTTCTAATTTCGCCTGCTGCAAGGTGCTGACCATCACTTCCGCGTAGCCAATCAAACGCTCACCGGCGGAAGTCAGTTTGATGTTGTTGCGATCACGGATAAAGAGTTGCGTATCAAAATAGCTTTCCAATTGCTTGATACGTGCGCTAACCGCAGCTTGAGTGATGTACAGGTTTTCCGCCGCACGACCAAAATGGCGTACATTGGCCAATTCTAAAAAGGTTCTGAAGACTTTAACGTCCATTAATATTCCTCAAAGTGCAAGCGTTCAAGCCTACCAAATCTTGCCATTAAGCAAACCATTGAATGGGCAAAATGTTACCTTAAAACCATAAAAATGTTTAATAGTGACAATAAAAAAGTTTTGTTTTCCTTTTGCTAACTTTGCGCCTAATTTTCGATCTGTACCGCTTAGGTCATTTATCAATTGTAGGTTACAGAGGCTACCACAATGTCTGACACTGAATTTCGTCACGGCAAAAAACGTTTTTACGACAACACTAAGTTTCCACGCGGCTTTGCTAAGTCTGGTGATTTTACGCTCGCTGAAGAAGAAATCCTAACCCTCTATGGTGACACCATGTTGGGCTTGGAGAACGGCGATCTCTCACCTGAAAACGCAGAAGAAAAGCATTTCGTAAAAGTTATCGAAAACCCTGGAAAAGCGAAAACCAAGCTGGAACGTGTGTGGTTAAAATACGTTCAACTCGCTCGTGGTCGTAAACGCTTTCACACCCTAAATGGACGTTCAAAACCAGATGGCAATGTGGAAGATTACGCCGATGATGTGAGCTTGGTGGAAGAAGATTAATCTCGACCCGCGAGCACAGAATAACAAAGCCCAGATTGGCAACAATCTGGGCTTTAACTTTTTAGCGGCTCGGCTATTTGGCCAAAGAGGCGACCTTTTTCAAGAAGCTGTCTCTTAGATGCTCTTGGTCATACTCTAAATGATAGGTGTTGTGGAAACCGATTTTGAGCTCAACGCCGTTACCGCGTAGAAAGACGTTGTAGCCATCATAGTCGGAAAACGCTTCGACCCCTTCATACATCTTGCCAAACTCGGTCGGCGTACCGCGCGCCATTACCATCTCGTAAGCCTGCAATACTTTGGTCGGATCCAGTTCGTTTTTCATCGCTGACCCTCCTGTTATGTTCTCATTTCAAGTATGGCTCTGTGTGTACAATTTAGCCACTGGAGAACGCCAGTGACATCACGCTTTCTCTATTTACTCTTGAGGCGCTAGGGAAGATCAAACAGCAACGCTTTGACGTTGTCAGCGCCGCGGTTGATGAGCGTGATTCGAGAGGTGGACTCTACCTTTGCACCATCTCCCCCTTGCAGGGGAATCCCGTCAACCTCTAACGTGCCGTCGATTTGGTGCACATACACCTTGCGATCGGCGCCAAGTGCGTAATCAAGCGATTCGCCCGGTAATAAAATCAGCTGATGTAGTTTGGCATCTTGTTTAATGTGCAAGGTACCCGCCTCACCTGTGGGCGTCGCGATGGTCGTTAACCCAGGCGCTTGACCAAAGTCTTTTTGCTGATAACCAGGCGTTTGACCGAAAGTGTTCGGCTCAATCCAAATTTGCAAGAAGCGCAATGCATCGGTTTTCGACGCATTGTATTCACTGTGATAGATGCCTTTTCCCGCCGACATCAATTGGAACTCACCCGCAGGCAGTGACTTAATATTGCCTTCACTGTCTTTATGTTCGATGGTGCCCTCAAGAACGTAGCTGATGATTTCCATATCTCGGTGGCCGTGGGTATCAAACCCCGCGCCGGGTGCCACTTCATCGTCATTGATGACGCGCAGCGCGGAAAAACCCATCTGCTGCGGATCGTAATAGTGGCCAAATGAAAACGTGTGTTTGCTGTCGAGCCAACCAAAATTAGCGCGGCCGCGATCGTGTGCGTGTCTCACTGTGATCATGACATTACTCCTCTTTCTTTCTCTTAGATTAAGAGATGCTTGCGCTCACAAACAGCGGATAAATTTGGCTTAATAGTTCGAAATTTTTGATGAAGCAGGCGTAAAGCAATCCTTGTCCTATCGACAAATTGTTTTTGTTGGACACCAGGGGGCGTTTGTCCGTTAATGCGCTCGTCGCGATAACCCGGTCATCAAATTAAGCCCGCGACTCGTATGATTTCTAACTACACTGAAGTCATGTTTTATTCTTTATCTTTGTGAGACTTGATGTGGAAAATTCTTCCAAACTCGACCGCGTTCGCGCTGACTACAATGTTCAACACTGGAGCCAAGGCTTTTACGGTATCGATAACCAAGGTGAGGTGTATGTGTCACCTGCGCTTGGTCAAGATCACCAAGTGCCACTGAGCAAAATTGTCGCTCAACTCGAACAAAAACAGCTTAATTTGCCGGTACTGGTCCGCTTCCCTCAGATCCTGCATCAACGTGTGCACGGCATCTGTGATGCATTCAACCAAGCGATTGACGAGTACCAATATCCGAATAACTACTTGCTGGTTTACCCGATCAAAGTGAACCAACAAAAAGAAGTGGTCGATGAGATCCTCGCCAGTCAAGCGCAGCTAGAGACCAAACAACTTGGCCTAGAAGCGGGCAGTAAGCCAGAACTTTTGGCAGTACTGGCACTGGCGCAAAAAGCGAGTTCAGTGATCGTCTGCAACGGCTATAAAGACAGAGAGTACATTCGCCTCGCGCTTATCGGTGAAAAACTGGGCCACAAAGTCTTCATCGTACTTGAGAAAATGTCCGAGCTGGACTTAGTGCTTAAAGAAGCGAAAAGTCTTGGCGTTAAACCGCGCATGGGCATTCGTATCCGCCTGGCCTCTCAAGGTGCGGGTAAATGGCAATCAAGTGGTGGTGATAAATCGAAATTTGGCCTAGCGGCATCACAAGTGCTTAGCGTGATTGATAGGCTAACGAGAGAGAACCAATTGGACTCTTTGCAACTGGTGCATTTCCACTTGGGATCGCAGATGGCGAACATCCGCGATATTCGTAATGGCGTGAATGAATCGGCGCGCTTCTACTGTGAACTGCGCGGCATGGGTGCCAACATTCAATATTTCGATATTGGTGGCGGACTCGCGGTGGACTACGACGGCACACGTAGTCAATCCACCAGCTCGATGAATTATGGCTTGATTGAATATGCGCGCAACATCGTCAACACGGTTGGGGATGTGTGCACACAGTACGAACAACCCATGCCGACGATCATTTCCGAATCGGGTCGCTCACTCACCGCCCATCACGCGGTACTGATCACCAACGTGATCGGCACAGAAGCCTACCAGCCGGAAGTGGTCAATGAGCCAGAACTTGATGACCCACTGCTGCTACAAAACATGTGGCGCAACTGGGAAAGTTTGCAAGATGGCAGTGATGCGCGTGCATTAATTGAGATTTACAACGATACGCAAAGCGACCTTGCCGAAGTGCATTCGCTATTTGCTGCGGGGGTGTTGAACCTGCACCAGCGCGCTTGGGCAGAGCAGATGTCATTGCGTATTTACTACGAGCTCAGCCGATTGATGAGCACCAAAAACCGCTTCCATCGCCCTATTTTGGACGAACTGAGTGAGCGTTTGGCGGATAAGTTCTTCATCAACTTTTCGCTGTTTCAATCGCTACCTGACGCTTGGGGTATTGATCAGGTGTTCCCAGTCCTACCTCTGTCAGGGCTTGAGAATGTCGAAGACCGCCGCGCAGTGATGCTCGACATCACTTGTGACTCAGACGGCACCGTCGATCAGTACGTCGATGGTCAAGGCATTGAGACGACTCTCCCTGTTCCGGCATGGAGCAAAGATAAGCCGTACTTTATGGGCTTTTTCTTGGTCGGTGCCTACCAAGAGATCTTGGGTGACATGCACAACTTATTCGGTGACACGCACAGTGCGGTCGTGACCGTAGATGACAGTGGTGAACCTATCATCGAGCGTATTGATGAGGGCGACACTGTAGAAGATATGATGCGCTACGTGCATATTGATGTCGATAACATCCGTGAGCACTACCGTGAACTGGTCACGCAGCGCGTCAGTGAACAAGAACAGCAAAGCGTATTGCAAGAACTTGAGCAAGGCTTAAGTGGCTATACCTATTTAGAGGATTTCTAAGTGAACGATTTGTTTAGCAAAATCGATTATTCGCTCTACTCCAACGCGATGACCTTTTGTCGTCGCCCTTATATGCGCGACCCTATCGGCAGTGATGCCGATTTGGTTATCCTCGGCGTACCTTTAGATATGGCGACGTCAGGAAGACCTGGCGCGCGTATGGGCCCTGACGCCATTCGTCGTGCCTCGGTCAACTTGGCTTGGGAAAGCAAAAAGTTCCCATGGGATTTCAACGTGTTCAAACGTGCTAACGTGATTGACGCGGGTGATTTGGTGTTTGACTGCGGCGACGCTGAAGACTTCACTTACCGCCTTGAAGCGGCGACCAGTGAAATCTTGCGTGATGGTAAAACCATGTTGGCATTGGGCGGAGACCATTTTGTCACCTTACCCATCTTGCGCGCCTACGCGAAGCATCACGGTGAAATGGCGCTCGTCCACTTTGACGCGCACACCGACACCTACGCGAACGGCAGCTCATACGATCATGGCACTATGTTCTATCATGCGCCAAAAGAAGGGTTGATTTCGCCTAAACACTCAGTACAAATTGGCATTCGTACGGAATACAAAAAGCAAGTTCATGGCTTTAACGTCATCAATGCGATGGAAGCCAATGAACTGAGCGCGAGTGAGATTGTTGCACAAGTGCGAGACATCGTCGGCGACAAACCGGTGTACGTGACTTTTGACATCGACTGTTTAGACCCAGCTTTTGCACCCGGTACAGGCACCCCGGTATGTGGCGGTCTGAACTCTGATAAAGTGCTGAAAATCATCCGCGGTTTTGCCGGTATGAACATCGTCGGTATGGACGTCGTAGAAGTGTCTCCTCCCTACGACCACGCAGACCTCACCTCACTTGCGGGCGCCACCATCGCACTAGAGTTGATGTACGCTTGGGCAGCCAATCGCATCGAAGAATAACAACATCACTGACCAACAGGGAGCCCACGGCTCCCTGTTTTGTTTTCTGCGTTGTCATTTGAGGTGACTTACGCCACGCTCAGCGATTCGATGGCTTGCTGTATTGAAGTAAAGTGGATTTTCGTCAAGCACATTTCCACCTTGGCAAACTCATGTTCTTGTACCCATTGGGTCACTTGTTCGAGCGTAATAAGCTCGCTGTGAGGCTGGTAGTGATAGCCTTGCTCGTCTGTTGAGATGAGAAAACACCGACCACGGCTATCAATCAGCCAATCGTCTTCACTCCAGATCAGCGACGTGAGTTCACTTTCCAATACATCTTGAGAGGGTATATAGAGTAGCTCGTAATCGCCGTCTAACTTGAACATGCATGGCCATTCAATCATGGTTGAGTTTCCTATTGTGTTGTCAAACTATAAAACAAACGAGACCGTCACCGAGACAAACGCGTGATCACTCGCTTGACTATCTTGCGCGAAGGACGGATTAATCAGATGTTGATCCAACACCTGATAGCCAACAACATCCGCAAGTGAGTATGGCGAGTGAGCTTGAAACTCTTGCGAGAGAAGCAGGTAGTCCAACACATTGCCCGTTGCGAAATGATAATGTGTGGCCGCTCGGTCTTTTGCTTTGTCATTGGTTTGGTAGAGGCTCCAGCTGTCTTCGAGTGTGAGTGTCGCACTGTCGCTGCTGGAATTGAGCGTGAGTTGCCCGGTCAGTACGCTGTCCAAACTTTGATTCATATCACCCATCAGCACAGTCGGCACCGGATGTGACCGGTAGGCGTTTTCCATCGCAATTCGAAGCATCACGGCTTCCCAGCCACGTTGTTGATGAGACAACCAGCGCCCGAGAAGTGGATGCTCGCTCTCACCACTTGCGCTCTCTGTCGGGCGTTGAGATTTTAGGTGACACACATAAACGGCAACTTCGCCTATATTGGGCACCGAGACCACGGCCACAATCGGCTGACGACTAAAATCTGGAAAGGGAACGTCATAACTCTCCATTAAAGCGCTAGGCGGCGTCACCGCCTCATAACGTGTGATTGGGTAACGAGACGCCAGCGCCACTACAGGCTGGGAGTAGATGTATTCCTGCTCAATATGCGGCGTATCGACGACCGCAAAATAGCCATAGCCGAGATCCGCCATCATCTGTCTCGCGGCCTCAATCGAGAACACCTCTTGCAGCCCGACGATATCCGCATCAAGAAGCGTTAATTTCTCCTTCGTCCAGCGACATTTTTCCGCCCACGCTGGCGTCTCATAGATATTCTCAAAATCATAAAACGCGTTGGGCGGCGCGACAAAATTGAACAGGTTTGCGGTGGCAAACGTCAGTGTCTGATGGGTGTGCAAGCAAAATCTCTAACAGTGAAATCATAGGATGAGTGTACCAAATTTCTGCGCGACGCTGCGTTACTTCTCGATCTCAATACCCAGCTCTTTACGTACACGCTGACTCAGTCCTTTACTCACCAGTTGGTAGGAGGCGTGCAAATAGTATTGGAGCGCTTCATCGCGCTCGGGCGAGGCATCGATTTGCTGAATCCATTTCATGCCGCGGCTGGCAAAGTACGGCGCCGGAATATAGCCGTCACTTTCACTGAGGAAGACAAAGTTTCTCTCTGATGTCTTAAACGTGTAAGCAGGCGTACCACTTGGCGTGCGCGTACCGATGGCAAACACCTTGCCGCCCACTTTCCACACCTCGCTGTTGCCCCATTGCACCACATGTGTGGTTGCCGGTAAGGCGCGGCAGAACTGGTTGAATTGTTCGTGATTCATCGCCATTCCTTTTTGATTTAGTTCGAGTGCATAGAGCACAAGATAAATTGATCCATTACAGGTGACAACAGAGGGGATTGATGTAGTATCACCATTATTAACTCTATGATTAAAATGGAATTAGCACCTCGATGCGATTGGAACACGTACTAGAGATCATCGAATTTACCGACTCAGACCACCTAGAAAATGCGATGGCACATTACCAAACACACGCTTGGGTGGCCGACACGTTACTGCCATATCTGCACCCCGTTTATGACATGGCACCCGATGCACTGTGCCAGCATCTTTCTCGCCTTGGATTTAAAGGCACATTGAGCATTGTGCCGCATCAAGATGGTAGCGCCCAGCGCAGTTACTTGCTGTTTGACGCAAGTCGCATCGATGCGCGAACCGCCGTGCAATTATCTGGCGCACTATCGTCATCGAAACCACAATCCACATCCTGCCATTCTACTCAAACCCAGGTGAATACCGTGCAAGAAGAAGAGGCGCTCTAGGCGCCTCAGTTGCGTTATGCCCAAAACGTGAGGGCAATGCCCGTCAGCACTAAGATACAAGCAAGATTAAGCACGATACCCACTTTCATCATTTCACTTTGTTCCACGTGACCTGAACCAAACACGATGGCATTGGGCGGCGTGGCGACCGGCAACATAAAGGCGCAAGAGGCAGCAACCGCAATCAGCACAGACAGAATTACTGGCGATAAGCCAAACGCTTCGGCGACGGTGGCAAAAACCGGAATCAACAAGGCTGCGCTCGCCGTGTTGCTGGCAAACTCGGTAAGAAACACGACAAAAATCGCAATCACCGCCACAATGAACACTATGCCAAGGTGAGCAATCGCCTCGCTGAGCACATTGGCCAAAAAGACGCTGGTACCCGTCGCTTTGAGTACATTACTCAAGCAAATCCCGCCGCCAAACAGCAGCAACACGCCCCAATCTGCCGTTTTTTCAATATCTTTCCAGTGCACGACGCGCGCAAAGTTCACCGCGACAATTGCACCGAGTGCCACCAACGTATCGAACTTAGCAAAACCGCCCAGCATGGCATTAATCGGCTTACTGAAAATCCACAGACAAACCGTGGCAGCAAAAATACCTAACGTGACGATTTTGCCTTTATCCCACTGCACCGGCTGATAGTTCAGCTCAAATTTGCCTTGTAGATTGGGTTTGAGCATCAGATACAGCACAGCCATCGCGACAGGCAAAAGCACCAGCGTCGTCGGCACACCAAAGCGCATCCAATCAGTAAAAGTTAGCCCCACTTCGGCTGCGGCGATGGCGTTCGGTGGGCTACCGACGATGGTGGCAATACCGCCAATACTGGCGCTGTAGGCGATACCCAAAAGCACAAACACATAGGTTAGGTGCTCTTTGTCTGCATCAACTTTACTCAGTACGCCGAGCACCAATGGCAGCATCATCGCCGTTGTCGCGGTGTTGCTGATCCACATCGACAACCCAGCGGTCACCCCAAACAGCATAAACACTGCCACATTCATTTTGCCTTTGGCCAGGATCAAGACTTTATCGGCAATCACCTTATCCAAGCCTTGCCTGTGCATCGCCGCCGCAAGGGCAAAACCGCCAAGGAACAGGAAGATAATGGAGTTGGCAAAGTTGTTGAGCGCGGTTTGGGTGTCAAACACATCAAAGAACACCGCCATCACAGGGACAAGAATGGCCGTCACCGTCACGTGCAACGCCTCGGTGAGCCATAAAATGGCGATAAACAGCAGCATGCTGATACCCAGCACAACCGGCGGATCAAACGGGAGGGTAAAATAGAGCAGCAAAAACAGCGCTATATCCGCTAAGACGATGGCGCTGTTGCGGTTAAATAACCACTCTCGGGTATTGGTGGGCAAAGGGACACTATCATTTTTATGCATTATTATATTTCCTTCTAAGGGCCGAACTGGCCCCTAGATGATCCCACAATGTTGCAGGCGGAAATAATTTCCTTTGCGAATTTGTTAACCCCATCAATATCATGGACATTAATGGCTTAACTATCAGTAATAGGCGGGTAAACGCTTCACTAAGCCGTTAATTTATCGAAACTTTCCATCACTTGTGGGCACTTCATCACGCGACCATGCCCCTGGCCTTGTGTCGCCACCAAGCTGACGTTCTCCATCTCACTGGCCGCTTTTTCTGACACGGAGAAGTGGGTGAATTTATCTTGCTGATCATGAACGATAATAGTCGGCGCTTGGCGCAATTTGAGTTTGTTGTAGGGGTCGATGGATTGGATCGGATAGCGATATTGTTCTTCCACTTTCGATACCACCGCATCAAACAAACGCATCGAGTATCCTGAGCGAGAAATGCTGCCGAACAGATTGTCGAGGTAGTCCAACACCGGCGCAATCAGCAACATCGGCTTATCCACCAGTTTTTGATGATGGCACTCAATCGCAGACGCGGTTCCCATGCTGTGTCCAACCAGACCCGCCACATCATCGACACTGTCGAGTACCGCTTCTAAGCCTTGAACAAAGGCGGGAATATGGCCATAGACACCTTCGCTTTGACCATGAGCCGGGTGATCATACGCCAGAGCGGTGTAACCTCGCTTGGCAATATGCGCCATCAAAGGGTAGAACTGACTTGCGCTGCCCGACCAACCGTGGGTCAACACCCACACCGGCCCCGACCCCAAGCGATAGGTTTTCAACACCCCCTCCCCACTTTGCACTTCACCTTCAATCAACCCTTGTGGTGCGGCGTTTTTCGGTTTGGTGCGTACCGGCGTCAGCAACAGTTTGCGCGCCGTTTTTTCTGCATGCTTAGGCGCTAAGATGTGATGAAGCCTTGTGCCCCAGTTCACCATGCTTTTCTTTAAGCTGAATTTCGTTGATGTATTGAAATAGATCTTATCACTCATGGTCGTATCCTTATCTGTTCGTAAAAACGAACGACCGTACTATTTTAAGTTAAAAAAACCGCGTCAATCGATGACGCGTGTTAATTATTCTGTGGGTTAAGTGCTCACTCTCCAGCGCTGCAATAGCGCCTCTACCCCAGACCAAAACAGCGCATAACTCGCCTGCTCGCCGTGGATGGAGTAAAACAGATGGGCACTTAAATAAAGCCCGTACAACTCGAACGTGGCTTGTTTCGGATCGAGCTGGCGGTCGAACTCGCCACTCTCGATCCCTTTCGCTACCTGAATGCGTAAATACTCAATCCAAGTGGCGATGGTTTTCTTCAATACTTGCTGTGTCGGCGTCGGTTGTGGGCACGCCTCTTTCCACGCATCAAGGAACATACAACTGCCTTGAAACGAGTGGTTCCACCCTAACCAACTGTCGAGCAGGCTGCGCAGTTTGCGCTCGATGTTGTCATCACCTTGCGCCCTCGCTGGCGCGATCACTCGCTCGGTAAACACAAGGTTGGCGTACTCCAGTACCGCAATTTGCAAGTTGTCTTTCGAGTTAAAATGGGCAAACAACCCACTCTTAGACATACCACACTGCTTCGCCAACTCTCCGATCGTCAGGCTCTCCAACCCATTTTCACTGGCCAGTTCAAATGCCTTGCTCAGAATATTCTCTCGGGTGATTTTGCCTTTACTCATCGGTGACTCACTGTGTGGACTGAACGCCTTTTTAGCACGTTCGTACTTTTTTTCCAAGTGTGGAGTATTAGCGGAACATCGAAAACGAGGAGGAACGGTCGCTCCTGGATCGTTCGCCAAGCTTTTATCGTTTGTCATTAGGCGATAACGAATGATTGCACTACAATTTTTGTTTACATGTGAATAAGTAGAGCATGATGTTGTTACAGGGTTTAAACCTCAATATGCCTTTGGCGGAACTGATTTCTTCACTGACCGTCGCACTCGATATGACAGAGGGACAACCCCCTGAACACAGCATGCGTTGCTGCTGGATAGGCATGCATATTGGTGAGCGAATGAACCTTTCCTCATCAGATCTGCATGATCTGTATTTTACGTTGTTACTCAAAGATGCGGGCTGTAGCAGTAATGCCGCGCGTATCTGCGAGCTTTACGCCACCGATGATCTGACGTTTAAACAGCGTTATAAAACGGTCGGCACCAGCCTGACGAGTGCCATTAACTTTGTACTTAAAAATGCAGGCTCGGGAGAGCATTGGCGCAAGCGTATTTCAACCACCATTGATATCTTAAAAAATGGCACCGATTACGCACAAGAGCTGATCCAAACACGTTGCACAAAAGGCGCAGAAGTCGCCCGTGAACTCTTGTTCAGTGAAAACGTGGCGCAGGGTATCAAACATTTGGATGAACACTGGGACGGGTCAGGCCGTCCTGAAGGGCTGCAGCATGATCGCATTCCACTCTTTTCAAGAATTGCGCTTCTCGCTCAAGTAATGGATGTGTTCCAACGTGAACATGATTTGAGCATTGCCTTTTTTGAACTGGAACGTCGCTCCGGAAACTGGCTGGACCCTAGCTTAGTGACCATCGCTAAGCAGTTGGAAGAGAACGCGGATTTTATTGAGGCACTCAACGCCCCATCCATCGTCACTTTTGTCCTATCCATGTCACCCGCACAAGCGATGATTCCCTTAGACGATGATTATTTCGACCGAATCGTGACCGCGTTTGGCAAGATCATCGACGCCAAGAGTCCTTTTACCTCCGGACACAGCGCCAGAGTGGCTGTTTTTAGTACCCTCATTGCCGAAGAGCTCAATATTGACCAAGAGGATCGACTATGGCTAAAACGCGCCGCTCTCTTGCATGATCTCGGAAAACTTGGGGTCAGCAACACCATCTTGGATAAACCAGGAAAATTGGATAACGACGAATGGGCACAAGTGCAAAACCACGCGGTGCTGACGAGAGAGATCCTTGAAAAGATATCGCCGCTCAGACACTTTGCCAAAATGGCGGCGGCCCATCACGAGAAGTTAGATGGAACAGGCTATCCCGACAAACTGGTTGCCGAAGAAATATCGATGATGACACGGATTATTACCACAGCTGATATTTTTGACGCCATTACCGCTGAACGCCCGTATCGAGGCGCCATTCCGATTCCAAAAACATTGGAAATCATGGAAGAAAACGTCGGCACGGCCATCGATCCATTGTGCTTTAATGCGCTCAAAGCCGCATTAAAAAAACTCCCAGAGAAATACATAAAAGACATCGGGATGAGTGAACTCCCCTCGTCACCAACGCTTTAGATTAATTTGTAAAGAGTATCTTCATCACTTCGCTAACTGAGGCTGTGCCGTCTGTGTGTTTCAGTTTGATAGCTTGGTTTTGGACATTTCTGAGTTACGACAATGGGCTGATTTCTACCCTTCGGATAACTTCTGGCATCCTAAAACGTTAAAGACCACCGTTGTTGGCGGTGGTCGGCGTGACAGGAAATGGACATTAACGTGCATTCCTGATCTGAGGTGTCAGATTTACTTTATGCAAAGCTTTCCTCGAAATATGCAATATACTGTACTCTCTGCAAATACTCTTACCTTAATTCACGTTTCAATATTTTTACATATTGGTTTGGGAAGTACTGGAATCGCTGCGGATATAGCTATCAACAAGCTGCCGCCACTCATCAGGCTTGCCATAAAACTCAGTGTGAGGAAGTACTATAAGCTTATTATTAACTTCAAGGATCAGCGTCGGATACCCATAAACCTGTAACCTCTGCATCAACAGTCGGCTTCTCTGTACTTCTTCCTGCTCAATACCTAGATTTGCATTCATAGTTTTATGCCACTGTGCGCCTTCTAATCCTAATTTTACTGATAGCTCCTCGAGTACTTCGGGATGATTGACCTGCTTACCATCAACATAATGGGCATGCTGAATGGCTTTCAACATATCTAATGGGGCGATACCCAATTGCTTTGCTGTTAGAATTGCGCGTGCTGTGATGAAAGAGTCCAAAATCATTTCATCGTTGCCTTTCACTCGCTGGATATATTCTTCTCCAAACTGTGCTCCCGTCATTTTGGCAATGCGCTCGTCATTGGCGAGGATATGACTCCGAAAATCGGGCTCGATAGCCTTGTTGTCAATCATACCGCCGGGGTGAAGCACCAACTCAATCTCGGTGTTAGCTGCAATTGCAGCTAACAGAGAAGTAGCACCGTAACACCAACCACACATCGGGTCGAAAAAGTAGTGTACTTTTACCATTTCATTTCACCCATATGTACTTTAGCACCAATACTTAGAGCCATAGGCAGTTGTGCATCGGGATAGCTTGCAGACATTTTGTCTATCACTTCAGCGCTATTCTGGCTACTACTTTTCGCCTGCTGGAAGTCTGCCAGATACTGCTGCGAATAACTTATAGTGCTTGCATCAAGCTTAGTTCCGGCTTTCATGTGCCCCGGAATGACTATCTCCGGATTTAGCTCCTGTAGTTCTTGCAACTGTTTAACCCATGCTTTCTGGCTACCCTCAGACTGCGCGTCAGCCATCCAAAGGTGCAAATTTCCGTATACGGCGACATTGCCCAGAACCGTTTTGCTAGAAGGAATCCACAAGTAAGGACGATGAGCCAACTCTCCTTGAGTGCCACGAATCTCGATTTTGTGTCCATCAACTGTCAACGCATTGTCTTCGATAGCTTGTGGTAGATACGGTTCAACCGGAGCATTGCTCCCCATTTTAGGCCCCCAAAATGCTAGTTTTCCTGCGAGCTTTTTCTCTATGACCTCAATCACTGCCGGTGTACTCAGAACTTGCGCTTTCGGGAATAGTGCATGTAGTACTTCTGCTCCAAAGTAATAATCTGGGTCGGCCTGACTAATAAAAATAGTTTTCAGCTCTTTGCCACTATCAAGAACTTTTGCGGCAATGCGCAGAGCATCTGCTTTGGTAAAGCCCGTATCGACTACCATGACTTCACTTTCACCGATTACTAATGTTGAGTTTACGTGGAAGCTGTTCTTGTCAGCGTTATAAACATCAAGAGTTAGTGGTGTATTTTCCGCTGCGGTTGCATTTGTGGCCAGTAAGACAGATGCGGCGATTAGAGTTAATTTTTTCATACCGTTCTCCTTTAATGTGTTTGGGTACGGAGAGGATAATAAGAAATTGACGTGCTCAGAAAAACACACCAAACTGAGCATTATTGTTTCTTTATTCGAGCGAATGTATGGATAGGCTAACAGCCGCAAAAGTATTTGTTGATGTGGCAACGACTGGCAGTTTTACCGCCACAGCAGACAGGCTGAATATGTCTCGTCCCATGGTGACGAGATACATTGAAACGATGGAAGCTTGGCTGAATACCCGCCTGTTACATCGAACCACACGAAAAGTTTCTTTGACCACAGCGGGCGAAACATGTCTGGAAGAAGTTAAACAATGGCTTGGGCAAGCAGAAAGCCTAAGCGGGCTGGCAGACGCCAGTGGTGAATTGTCGGGTACAGTTCGGTTAGCAACCAGCATGTCATTTGGTTATTCTCAGTTGGTGCCAGCTATTCAAGAGTTTATGGTAGAGAACCCCAAAGTAAATATCGATATCGACTTGCAAGACTCAGTAACAGACCTGACTGAAAGGCAGATAGATCTTGCTATCCGAATCGCCTCGGCACCTGATCCGTCTCTGATAGGTAAGCCTATATCGGTATGTGAGTCAGTTGTGGTAGCTTCGCCACAGTATTTGACTAAAAATAGAGCCATTTCTGAACCGAGTGATTTAACCAATCATACTTGCCTTGGGTACAAAAATTTCCAACAGCATATCTGGCATTTGACAAAAGATAACGCGCAACAATCGGTAGAAGTTAGGTGTAATCTGACAGCAAATGAAACGACAACCTTACTGCACGCAGCATTGCGTGGCGCAGGCATAGCTATTCAGCCAACTTATCTCGCAAACCAATACGTTAAAAGTGGTCAGCTTAAGCAGGTTTTGCCGAGTTGGAAACCAGATGACCTTACCATTTATGCTCTATATTCTTCCAGAAAGTACATGTCACCAACTGTTCGTACACTGATTGATTATTTATCAGACTATTTTTCCGACACTCGTTGGTAATGTTTTGCCTGATTATTGCCACTACAAGAAACTAAGCTGCTCCATTCAAACGGGACACCTCTGCCAGTCAAAGCATCCAAGTGAATTATTGTGTAAAAGTGATATAGAGATTGAGATGCTAATATGTGCCAGTTTTTGGGAGTTTTCTGTCACGGCCTCAGTGCTGTGAACCATGAACAAAAGTACGGTGATTTCAGCGGCACGATCCACCACTGAGTAAATACGTTAACACACAAAGGGGCAAAAATGTTTCAGTAAGATCAGGCTGACACGAAAATGGACAAAACTTTGTTAGACTAGATCGGCCAGAACCCGTTCTTCGGATAACTTCTCGTATCCTAAAACGTCAAAGACCACCGTTCTCATCGGTGGTCGATTTGCTCGGAACTGGACAAACTGAGCATGAGTCTTATGATACTTCACCTTCGTTTTATGCATTGATACCGACCACTTAGTCATCACCTCGAATTCCCTCCACTCGCTTTTACTCCGAAGCGTGTAAAGTCTCAAAATACACTATGGATATTCAATTAGTTGAGATATACAAAACTAATGAGTAGCTAGAGATTTAAACGAACAAAATAATAGTTGTAAGTAGCTTCGCTATCAATTTTGCTATGAGTGAGTAAAACTGGCAGTGATATGGTCTAGAAATCGAGCGACCGTATCGAGTTCTTGTTCAGTAAAATCACCAGATATACGAGCATTCACGGAATCTAAATGAGATAAACCATTTAATAGCAACTCACTTCCGCTGTTAGTAATACTCAGGCGAGTGGCTCTAGAGTCTTTTGGACATTTTGCTTTTACAATTAAGCCTGCCGCTTGCATTCGGTTTGCCAGCCCAGTTACCGCAGATTTATCCAGCATCAGGGTATTTGCCAACTCGCTCATTAGGCAGCTTTTATGTTCACTTATGACCATTAACGCAGTCAATTGCACCACACTTATATTAAGTTCTCGACGGCATTCGGCGTCTAGACTTTTCATCATAGAGTGCTTAGCTAAGTTAAGCTTATGAATCAGTTTTCTTTTGCTCATAAAACAAAATTACTCACATATAGTTGACATGTCAACAAAATTGTTACAATAATGTAAAAGAACTCATTAGACCAGTAAGAAAAGGAGTTACCATGAGCTTAATTTTTCGCATGATCTACTTATTAGTAGCCTCCAGTTTTAAAGATTCGTTGCCTATTTCTCGTCCGAAAAACAAGTTAAATATGCGCGTGCTACCCAATGATCTCGATATCAACATGCATATGAATAATGGCCGTTATCTGACAATCTGTGATCTATCACGAGTCGATATGTTTATTCGCACCGGACTTGCGAGAACGATGCAGCAAAACGGCTGGATCCCTGTGATTTCTGAACATACCATGAAATATAAAAAGCCCCTCAAGTTGTTCCAAAAATATCATGTGACGATGGAAATCGTTGATTGGGACGAAAAGTACTTTCAGATGATACACACTTTTTACGTTGGTGATAGAGTAGTTGCCGAAGGGACATCGCTAGGGTGTGTATTGAGCAAACAAGGAGTTATAACACCAAAAAAGGTGATGGAAGTGGTTGCGACCAGACTGGAAAGAAAATATAGCTAGTCTATGCAAGCCTGACAAGGTTTTGTCTATTTTCGCGATATGCCTTCGAGCGAAATTGCATAACAATGCAGGCAGAAATCATTGGCTAAGAACGCCGTCTCTGCTTAGTTATGGGAGATTCCGAGCACCGCCCCTCAACCGTCAGCTATGAGAAAAAATACTGCGATTCCAGTGGCACGATCTGCCACT
>NZ_JCBDGH010000064.1:0-105533 GCF_059833955.1 Vibrio sp. R15-SG3-ISO1A | reverse complement strand
GCCACAAGGTTTTGTTTGCAACTTGGACAAACACAACCACATGCTCTACCCCGTTGCACCTCACTAATGTCTAGGTATTTATCATCCCTCAAGCCAAACGGTATCAGCATCCCTCTCTTCCCTTCACGTTTATGAATTGTCGGTGACTAGCGTCGACTTTTCTTCAGTTGACGAATATCCTTGTCCAACGCATCCATTTTAGGGACTCTCATACGCGCGACCTGTTTCTGTCCGTTTTTCAGAGTAATTTCAACCTCCAAGAGATCTGATTCGTGTTCTGTGTCACCTGTCGAGACCTCCTTCGTTTTACCCCAAAAATACCTGAGGTAGTGAGTTCTAACACTAGCGACACCGTCAAAAGAAAAGCCTCCTTTGAGGCAAATCGTAAGAAAGGAGAAAAATTCAGAATCTTTCGTGGTTTTCACTGCTTTGCCCCATGAACGCCACAGATCTGTCAGGGCTTGATAGCGACGAAAGTCCCTGCTTTTGGGAGTCGTAACCCGCGTTACTTGTTCATTGGAATCAAAATCCACCTCTGATACGTAGACACCTTGTTGCTGAGCGTGAACTCCCTCTAATGTCTCAGCTATGGTGCTTAATAGGGAGCGTGACCATGCCACTTTGCTTTGAAGTTGCCGCTCTATTTCGTCATAGAAATTGGGATCGGTATTTCTGATATCGTCAAAACCTGACTGTGCTTGTTGCAACACTTTAGATAGGCGCTTAATTGACGCAAGATCGGTGTCACTTGGAATTTGGATTAGTATGTCTTCACACTCTTTCACTTGATGAACATCAAGCCCGATACTCATCAACTCGTCTGTCTGTTTTTGGCTCAACCCTGCCACTGCAAACTCCATGCAACTTGTTACTTAATAGCTTAGTTGTAGAAGGTATCATTTTGTATAGATGAAGCAAGCGATCGGATAGACAAAAAGAGAGTGATGTTTCGAAAAAAGCGAAGAGTCGAAAATAGGTGGGGTTTAACAAAAGTTGCTAAAAATAGATTTCAGCGGCACCACAGAGGCACCACAGAAAAACGAAAAGCCCGATAACTCATTGAATTATCGGGCTTTTTTCGGATATATGGCACGCCCTGTAGGATTCGAACCTACGACCACATCCTTAGAAGGGACGTGCTCTATCCAGCTGAGCTAAGGGCGCTCTACAGGGACAGGATTATACGAGTTCGAGGTCTTAACACAAGACCTTTTCGTATCATTATGATCTAAGTGACTAAAAAAGGGGCATTGGCGGTTGAGGTGTTTAAAAACAACCCGAAGCAAACGTTTGCTTATGGATGTTCATTCAATTATTTGCGACAATGCGCCACAACTTATTCGCCATTGTGATTAAAGGAAAGTCATGACTGCTCAAAATATCGATGGAACACTGATTTCTCAAACCGTCCGTTCCGAAGTGGCGGCTCGTGTGAAAGCGCGCCTAGACGCTGGGTTACGTGCCCCTGGCTTGGCTGTGGTTCTCGTTGGTGAAGATCCGGCGTCTCAAGTGTATGTCGGCAGCAAACGCCGCGCGTGTGAAGAGGTGGGCTTTGTGTCTAAATCGTTCGACCTCCCTGCCACCGCAAGTCAAACTGAGCTGCTTGCACTGATTGACACACTGAACGCAGACGATGAGATTGATGGCATCTTGGTTCAACTTCCACTACCAGCGGGAATCGACTCTACCGCCGTACTTGAACACATTCATCCAGAGAAAGACGTCGATGGCTTCCATCCTTACAACGTGGGGCGCCTAGCGCAGCGCATTCCAAAACTGCGATCTTGTACGCCGAAAGGCATCATCACCCTGCTTGATCGCTATAACATCGATCTTCGTGGCAAACACGCAGTGGTGGTTGGCGCGTCCAACATTGTCGGTCGACCAATGACATTGGAGCTCCTGCTTGCGGGCTGTACCACCACAACTTGTCACCGTTTTACTCAAGATCTAGAAGGTCATGTACGTCAAGCGGATCTGGTGGTCGTTGCGGTAGGTAAACCTAACTTTATTCCAGGTCACTGGATCAAAGAGGGTGCGGTCGTGGTCGATGTCGGTATCAACCGCTTGGAGTCAGGCAAGTTGGTCGGTGATGTGGAATACGATAAAGCCAAAGAGCGCGCCAGCTTTATTACGCCAGTCCCGGGTGGTGTTGGGCCAATGACAGTGGCGAGCTTGATTGAGAATACTATGCTAGCGTGTGAGCAATTTCATACCAAATAAATAGCGCTCTATCCTTCCTCAGAGCAGCGCTTCTTCTCGCGGCTCTGAGGCTGTTTTAGCGACATTAACATTGCCCGACCCTACCTCTTTGGCGAGATACATCGCTCTGTCCGCCACTTTTAAACACTGACTTAAGGTCATCGTCTCATTGTTAAATGAGATACCCGCACTGGCGCCAATCTCGACGTGAATATTTTTCAGTGATTGTAAATGGTGACCATAAAAGAGTGCGACTACTTGCTCTGCCAGCGCAACCACTTCTTGCTCCGACTCATAATCGCGCACAAAAATCGCAAACTCGTCACCGCCCAAACGGGCAATGTCGTATTTTTGCAGTCGCTCGCCCAATGCTTGCTGCGCAATGGCTTTGGTTTGCTTGGCAAAATCGTACAGTACGTTGTCGCCGACATCGTGACCATAACGGTCATTGACCGCTTTAAAGTTATCTAAGTCGAAGTAAATGATCGCGGTGTGCTTGTTTTCATCAAGGCGCGTCGCGTGAGACAACACCGACATAAAGCTTGCTCGGTTGGCCAACTGAGTGAGCGAGTCAATGTAAGCCAGTTCTTGAATGCCCTCTTGATCCATTTTCAAAATATAGTCGTCCATTTGACTTTGAAAATAGATCACGATGTGACACATACCTGACATCGCGACCAAGGTTAATACCAAGCGAAACCCTACATGGTATGGGTACGGAAACTGCGTCAAGCCAAAGGCGAAGATCATGGAGGTAAGGACAATATTCAGTACCGACAGTCCCACTCCAACACGAAAAGTATTGATGAATATGCCGATGGCAGACAGTGGGTAGACCCACATAATACCTGTACCTTCATACCCTCCGGTAAAAATAAGATACAAACTCAAGGAGTAGATAATAAAAGAGAGCCCAGCAAGACCAAAGCGATGTTGCAGGTTAATCATTTTGATGGTGACGATGCCAACCAAGGAGTAAAAGGCCAACGTTGTGCCCAGTTCAATATCGCTGCGATAAAAACTATAGACAGAGAAGGCCGCAAGGAAGGAGACACCTAAGACAGCGAGCACCCGGATCATCATCATCTGGCGCTGCTGTTTCATTAAGACGACTTCGGATAATTTATCCGCTACAAAGTGGTGTACGTTCATCGCGCTCCAGTCATTGCTACAAAACCAATCACTTATTTAGATAATGCTACATTATTTATTGTCAAACAAATATAGACACCGTCAAGCTAAGCGCGACTGAACGTAGGAGGATTCGTCGTTTTTGTTTACCGCATCACATCACAATTGCATCCGCAAGGTGTGAAACAGCCAGCGCAAAGTAGTAAGACCGGTTCCATTTCATTAGTACGTTATAGTTATTGTAGACCAAATAAACACGCCCATTCGCATCATCTGGTGCGATCAACCAGGCTTGGATGTCTTGGTCGAGCTTAGGTAGCGGTCGGCCATCAAAACGGGTAATCCCCATTGACGCCCACTGTTGCAAATATTTGGCTTTGTCCGGCGCTCGCCCTTGAATTGACGTATCAAACCCAGCGGGAAGCGTCACTTGACGTCCCCAGGTGTAGGTATCGTCCCAACCGGATTGACTTAAATAATTGGCCGCCGAAGCAAACACATCCGCTTCCGTCGTCCAGATGTCTTTTTTACCATCACCGTTGCCATCAGCAGCAAAGGCTAAAAATGAGCTCGGCATAAATTGGCACTGGCCCATCGCCCCTGCCCATGAGCCTTTAAAATCATCAAAAGCAATATGGCCCTGCTCTAAGATCTGTAACGCAGCCATGGTTTCACTGCGAAAGAAGGCCTCTCGGCGGCCGTCGTACGCCAAGGTCGCGAGCGCATCAATGACGGGGTAATTGCCGGTAAATTTTCCGAAGTTACTCTCAACGCCCCACAGCGCAACAATAAAGCGCGGCTGCACACCATATTGCTCACCAATGCGACTCAGCTCAGTGTGGTGCTTTTGGTAAAGGGCTTTGGCTTGGTCGATTTTCCATTTTGGTACGGCGCGAGGAATGTACTCATCTAAGGTCAGTTTTTTCTCTGGCTGATTCTTATCGGCCGTCACGGCGCGTGGTTTATGAGTCACATTGGCAAATGCCTCATCGATGACGGGCTGAGCAATCCCCATCGCTTTGGCTTCATCTCTGAGTGTTTGGATGTAATCATCAAATGACACCTCACTCGCAGACACTGATGTTGCCAACACAGTGCCTGAAAGTGTCAATCCTAGAACAGCTGACAGTATTGTTTTCACATTGCCCTCCTTGAGCAATTTTAGCGAGTCTTTAGAACTATGAATTATTCGACTGCTGGCGAGCTTTTTTCTGCTCTTTGTATTCATCAAGCAGGTTTTTCGGTGGGGGTGGCAGTTGCAAAAAGAAGCCCTCATCTTGCATGGATTGCTTCACTTTTTCGATGTCGACTTGTGCTAACTTGCGCCCGTCGAGCTTCACCATCATCACCATTGTAGGTTTACCGAACATCTGCATCAGTGTGTCAGGAACTTGCGAAAAATCGTCCTTTTTCGGTAAGTAGAGGTACGCGCCCTCTTTTTTTGAACTCTTATAAATTGCACAAAGCATGTCTATGTTTTTATCTCATTGTCATTAAACGTCAATGTTTCGCTATTTTTGAGAGCAAAACACCCAATTGAGCGCAAGATAACTTGCTGAGCTTAGGGAGGGAATATAACATGAGTCCCCTAGTCCCAAGCAACGCCCTTAAGAGGTTGCCACTTACCTATATGTCGAATATGACCGAGCCCAATACAAGCAGGCCACAGACCATTGGGTCAGAGAGCGTTACTGCTCAATCCAAGCCGTCCCAATCATCCAGCGCCGCTTCGCCTGACTTGAAAGGCAGCAGTTTCACCTTGTCCGTTTTGCACCTTAGCGATAACGATGTCGACAAATGCATCGACTTCTTACAACAGAAAGTGCAAACGGCACCTGCGTTTTTTGCTCACGCACCTGTGGTGATCAATATTTCAAAGGTGGTGGGCGAATTGGACTTTGTAAAGCTTAAGCAAGGCATCGCCCAAGCAGGCATGATACCTGTTGGGGTGACAGGATGCCCAGATAAACGTACACAAAACTTAGCGTCTGACGCTAAGTTTGCCGTGATGACGGCAAGCAAGTCCCCTACACAAGCGCCTGCGACCCTAGCGCCCACTAAAATTGTGCGCACCCCGGTGCGCTCTGGGCAACAGATTTACGCCAAAGACGCGGATTTAGTGGTACTCAATCATGTCAGTGAAGGCGCCGAAGTGATTGCCGATGGCTCAATTCATATCCATGGCACTTTGCGTGGTCGCGCTATTGCAGGGGCCAGTGGCAACACAGGTGCCGTCATCATCTGTAACAAACTCAATGCAGAATTGATGTCTATTGCTGGGCACTACTGGCTTACGGAACAGTTTGCCGAGGAATATTGGCAACAGAAAGTGATGTTCAGCTTGAGCGACGATTCACTCAAATTCGAGCTGTTAACAATTTAATAGTTTAAAGGAACCAACGAATGGCACGCATTATTGTTGTCACATCAGGAAAAGGCGGCGTAGGGAAAACCACCTCTAGCGCTGCTATCGCTTCTGGCCTTGCGATGAAAGGCAAAAAAACCGCTGTGATCGATTTTGATATTGGTCTGCGTAACCTAGACTTGATTATGGGTTGCGAACGTCGCGTCGTGTACGACTTTGTTAACGTCATCAATGGCGAAGCAACGCTCAATCAAGCGCTGATCAAAGACAAACGTACCGACAACTTGTTCATCTTGCCCGCCTCTCAAACTCGTGACAAAGACGCCCTCACCAAAGAAGGCGTACGCCGAGTGCTCGATGACATGGATGAGATGGGTTTTGAATTCATTATCTGTGACTCACCAGCAGGTATCGAGCAAGGCGCTTTGATGGCGTTGTACTTTGCTGATGAAGCGATTGTCACCACCAACCCAGAAGTCTCTTCTGTACGTGACTCCGACCGTATCCTGGGTATTCTCGATTCTAAATCCCGTCGCGCAGAAGAAGGCTTAGAGCCGGTGAAACAGCACCTGCTACTCACCCGCTACAACCCTGCGCGCGTAAATCAAGGTGAAATGCTCAGTGTGGAAGATGTCGAAGAGATCTTGCACATATCCCTGCTCGGCGTGATCCCGGAGAGCCAAGCGGTTTTGAATGCCTCTAACAAAGGAGTGCCGGTCATCTTCGACGACGAGTCCGATGCCGGTATGGCCTATAATGATACGGTTGAGCGTCTTCTCGGTGAGCAAGTGGATTTCCGCTTCCTCACTGAGCAGAAGAAAGGAATTTTTAAACGACTATTTGGAGGCTAATTAGGCATGTCATTACTTGAGTTTTTCCGCCCGCAGAAAAAGAGCTCTGCGAATTTAGCCAAAGAAAGACTGCAAATCATTGTGGCCGAGCGTCGCAGTCAAAACGACCCTGCGCCGTCTTATCTGCCTCAGCTTAAAGAAGATATTCTGAAGGTCATTGCAAAGTATGTCGACATTGACCCATCGATGGTCGACCTGTCGTTTGAGCACAAAGATGACGACATCTCCGTTCTCGAGCTCAACGTCAAACTGCCAGACGAAGAGAAATAGCCTGATTTAGTGAGCTATTTGATATAAGTAATGAGCCGATGCAATTGCATCGGCTTTTTTACGACACCAATATGGATAGCACAAAATATGCGCAGACAAACAAAAGCCCCAGCACAGGGCTGGGGCTCAATTTCAAAGCGTAGGCTTCGTGCTAGCGAAAACCTATCTCAACGTGACGGCTTACTTATGCGTCCGCTTTTTCTTTTTTCGCTTTTGGTGCTGCTTTCGCTGCTTCTTGATCCGCTTTCTTCTTGATAACCGTTGTACCTTCGAAAGTTTCACCTTCAACGAATGCTTTACCGTAGTAAGAAGCTTTTAGAACTTCTTTCAGCTCAGAGATTAGAGGGTAACGTGGGTTCGCACCAGTACATTGGTCATCGAACGCTTCAACCGCTAGCTCATCAAGCTTCGCTAGGAAGTCAGCTTCAGCAACACCCGCCGCTTGGATTGACGCTGGGATGTCTAGGTCTTGTTTCAACTCATCCATCCACGCTAGTAGACGTTCAATCTTCTGAGCAGTACGGTCACCTTCTTGGCTTAGGCCTAGGTGGTCAGCAACCTCAGCGTAACGACGACGTGCTTGCGGACGGTCGTATTGAGAGAATGCAGTCTGCTTAGTTGGGTTGTCGTTCGCGTTGTAACGTACCACGTTAGAGATCAGTAGTGCGTTCGCCAAACCGTGTGGTAGGTGGAACTCAGCACCAATCTTGTGCGCCATAGAGTGACATACACCTAGGAATGCGTTTGCAAACGCGATACCAGCGATTGTTGCCGCGTTGTGTACTTTCTCACGAGCGATTGGGTCGTTTGCACCGTTCGCGTAGCTTGAAGGTAGGTACTCTTTAAGCATCTTAAGTGCTTGTAGAGCTTGACCATCAGAGTACTCGTTCGCAAGAACTGATACGTAAGCTTCTAGAGCGTGAGTCACAGCATCGTAACCACCGAATGCGGTTAGAGACTTAGGCATGTTCATGACTAGGTTAGCATCAACGATCGCCATCTGAGGTGTTAGCTCGTAGTCAGCAAGTGGGTACTTAGCACCAGTTTCGTCATCAGTTACTACCGCGAATGGTGTCACTTCTGAACCTGTACCTGAAGTTGTGGTGATACAAACAAGCTCAGCTTTTTTACCCATTTTAGGGAACTTGTAGATACGTTTACGGATGTCCATAAAGCGCATTGCAAGCTCTTCAAAGTGCGTTTCTGGGTGCTCGTACATTACCCACATGATCTTCGCCGCATCCATTGGTGAACCACCACCAAGTGCTAGGATAACGTCAGGCTGGAAGCTTTGCATCGCTTCAGCACCTTTCTTAACCACTGATAGCGTTGGGTCAGCTTCAACGTCGAAGAACGTTTGTACTTCCATACCTTGTGCTTTCAGTAGTTGTACTACGTCATCTGCGTAACCGTTGTTGAATAGGAAACGGTCAGTAACAAGGAATGCGCGTTTCTTACCTTCTAGGTCACTAAGCGCGATTGGAAGGCTACCACGACGGAAGTAGATAGACTTAGGTAGTTTGTGCCACAACATGTTTTCAGCTCGCTTCGCTACAGTTTTCTTGTTGATTAGGTGCTTAGGACCTACGTTCTCAGAGATAGAGTTACCACCCCATGAACCACAACCTAGAGTTAGAGAAGGTGCAACGTTGAAGTTGTACAGGTCACCGATACCACCGTGAGTCGTCGGGATGTTGATTAGGATACGAGCTGTTTTTAGCTTGTCGCCAAAGTAACGGATACGGTCTGCGTTTGTGTCTTGGTTAGTGTATAGACCAGAGGTGTGACCGATACCGCCGATTTCAACCATAGTCACCGCTTGAGCAACCGCATCTTCGAAGTTGTCTGCACGGAACAAGCCAAGCGTTGGAGAGAGTTTCTCGTGAGCAAATGCGTCCTCGTAAGACACTTTACCAAGACCTTCACCAACAAGCACTTTCGTGTCAGCAGGAACTTTCACGCCCGCCATCTCAGCGATTGCTGCTGCTGGCTGACCAACGATCTTCGCGTTCAATGCGCCGTCGATAAGTAGAACTTTACGTACTTTATCCGCGTCAGCTTTGCTCAGTACAACCGCTTTGTGCGTTGCGAAACGCTCTTTCACTTCGTCGTAAACTTCGTCAACAACGATTGCAGCCTGCTCAGAAGCACACACTACGCCGTTATCGAATGTTTTAGACATTAGGATAGAAGCCACTGCACGTTTAACGTCAGCCGTTTCATCGATAACGACAGGAACGTTACCTGCACCAACACCGATTGCTGGCTTACCAGAAGAGTAAGCGGCTTTAACCATGCCTGGACCACCAGTAGCAAGGATAAGTGCGATGTCATCGTGCTTCATTAGCGCGTTTGATAGCTCAACAGATGGTTGGTCAATCCAACCGATGATGTCTTTTGGCGCGCCCGCTGCTACTGCTGCTTCTAGAACCAGTTTCGCTGCATCGTTGGTTGAGTTTTTCGCACGTGGGTGTGGTGAGAAGATGATGCCGTTACGAGTCTTCAGAGAGATAAGAGATTTGAAGATCGCTGTAGAAGTTGGGTTTGTGGTAGGTACGATACCGCAGATGATGCCCACAGGCTCAGCGATAGTCATAGTACCTAGGTTGTCATCCTCTTCTAGGATGCCACAGGTCTTTTCGTCTTTGTATTTGTTGTAGATAAACTCAGAAGCGAAGTGGTTCTTGATTACTTTATCTTCAACAATACCCATACCAGATTCTTCGACCGCTTGTTGTGCTAGCGGGATACGAGCTTGGTTCGCAGCAAGAGAAGCAGCACGGAAGATTTGGTCAACTTGCTCTTGAGAGTAAGTTGCGAACTCTTCTTGCGCTTTCTTAACGCGTGCAATCATTGCATCTAGCTCGGCTATATTAGTAACAGGCATAGGGAAATCTCCTAAAATTAACAAATATTAAAAACTTTTTATTAAGCCAACTGCATGCTTATCTTGGGCAGTCAATCACAGCTTTCTTAGTAAATTGCTTTCAGGGCTGAGTATATTATTTCAGGTTGTGAAAAAAATTGACCCAGATCAGTTCTGAAAAACTATTTACCTAGTTAGTGGTACGCGAATCGCACAATTCACCATAAACCACTAATTTATAAAGACTTAAATCACAAATCCGAACTGAATAAAATAACAGCAATCAATCTATCGAACTCATTGAACAAGCATAAATTGTAAAAAAGTTTCATTTTTTGACCACAAACTTACATGTGATTCACAAAATTCGTGCTACTCACACTACAAGTTACGTCATTTTCAGATGAAATGGCGTCTTGAAGACGTGATTTTGTGGCAAACTTAACAACATCGTAAAACTGTAGCTCATCTTACGCCTCTTTTGGTTAACAAAACATGTCAGGCGCGATCCCTTTGTCAGGAATAATTAGAAATTCTCAGTCATGGTATAGGCGACAGATTAGCTTTTTTCATTCGTTATCTGCGTGAATTTAGACTATATTCCGCGTGACTTTTTTACCCCTTTGCCTAATGTGGACATGCTTAGATGCAAACCTTTGAATTAGCGATTTTTTTACAGTTTTTTCTCGGTTTAGTCGCCGCCGTTAACCCGGTGGGGATCATGCCGGTGTTTGTCTCGTTAACCGGTCATATGACCCTCGAAGAGAAACACAAAACCGCAACCACAGCTAACGCGGCGGTCGCGGTCATTCTGATCGTCTCTCTACTCGGCGGGCAGATGTTGCTCGATATGTTCAGCATTTCTCTAGATTCGTTTCGTGTGGCAGGCGGTTTACTGCTGCTGAGCATCGCCTTTTCGATGATGAGCGGTAAGCTCGGTGAAGATAAGCAAAACAAGCAAGAAAAATCGGAGTACGTCAGCCGCGAACAAATCGGTGTTGTGCCTTTAGCGATGCCTTTAATGGCCGGTCCTGGTGCGATCAGTTCAACCATCGTTTATGGTTCACGCTACCCGGGCATGATGGATACCACAGGTATCATCATTACCATCGCGGTGTTTTGCTTGTGCTCTTGGCTGCTGTTTCGTTCTGCGCCTTTGATCGTGAAATTCCTTGGTCAAACCGGCATCAACGTGATTACGCGTATCATGGGCCTGATTCTTGGCGCTCTAGGCATCGAGTTCATTGCCAACGGGTTACGCAATCTATTTCCAGGCCTCGCCTAACCCCTTGGAATCCCACTAAGGGGTTGATCAAACAAACATTGAGCAAGGTTGACGCCTTTCTGCTTTGCTCATACTCTGACCTTGTCGTTTGTCACTAGGCTAGGTCATGAAATCCGATCCCTTAAAACACCATCTTTATGTCATCATCTTTGGCACACATACCAAGGCGGGTCGACGCTTCGATTTGGCGCTGATCGTAGCCATTTTTGCCTCGCTGATCGTTCTATTGCTTGAATCACTGCCTAGCGTGCCACAGGAATGGAAAAGTACCTTAAGAGTGCTGGAATACTCGTTTACTGCGCTGTTTACGCTCGAGTACCTTGTGCGACTCTACTGCTCGCCAAAGCCCCTAGCCTATGCGAAAAGTTTTTATGGGGTGATTGATTTATTGGCTATCTTGCCCACTTACTTGGCGTTTTTCTTTCCTTCGGCGACCTTTATGGGCGTGATCCGACTGCTCAGAGTGATGCGTATTTTCCGCATTCTTAAGTTGGTGCGCTATCTGCAAGACTCCAACATCTTGCTGCGCTCTCTGCTCACCTCTCGGCGCAAAATCTTTATCTTTTTCTCTAATGTCGCCATCTTGGTCACCATCTTTGGCGCTCTCATCTACGTCATTGAAGGACCAGAGAACGGCTTCACCAGTATTCCCATGAGCATCTATTGGGCCATCGTGACCATCACCACCGTGGGTTATGGTGACTTAGTGCCGCAAACCGGTCTAGGTAAAACCATCGCGGCCATTACCATGCTGCTGGGTTACTCAATCATTGCGGTGCCCACTGGCATCATCACCGCTGAAATCAACCAAGAGATGAAATCACACAAGACCTTGGTCAAATGTCCAAACTGCTCAAAATCGGGGCATGAGTCTGACGCGCTCTATTGCAAACATTGTGGCAGTGAGTTGGCAGACCCCGATAAGCGCGTGACCGCCCCAGTTCAAGAAGAAGTCTAAGCACTTTGTGAATCACCGATAAAACAATCACCAATAAAAAAGCGCCTGCAAAGAGGCGCTTTAGGATAGGGAACCAACACTCGAGCTTGAAGGTTTATTTCTCCGCTAGAATGATACGCAGCGTACGACGCAACGGCTCTGCCGCGCCCCATAGCAGCTGGTCACCGACGGTGAATGCATTGAGGAAGTCATCACCCATTGCCATCTTACGTAGACGGCCGACAGGAATCGATAAGGTACCCGTCACTTTCGCTGGAGTCAGCTCTTTTGCCGTGATATCACGGTCATTCGGGATCACTTTCACCCAGTCATTGTGCGTGGCGATGATCTCTTCAATCTCATCCATCGGCACGTTTTGTTTGAGCTTGATGGTCAACGCTTGTGAGTGACAACGCATCGCACCGATACGAACACATGTGCCATCAATAGGAACAGGTGACGCTTGGAAACCTAGGATCTTGTTCGCTTCGACACCCGCTTTCCACTCTTCTTTGCTCTGACCATTGTCGCGTTTCACATCGATCCATGGAATCAATGAGCCCGCAAGCGGCACGCCAAACTTATCCGTTGGGAACGAATCGCTGCGCATGGTATCTGCCACTTTTTGGTCGATATCCAGAATCGAGCTTGCAGGGTTAGCCAACTCTGAGCTCACTGAGTCGTTGATCACGCCCATTTGCGAAATAAGCTCGCGCATGTTTTGCGCACCCGCACCAGACGCCGCTTGATACGTCATCGCGCTGGTCCACTCCACCAGCCCTTTTTCGAACAAGCCACCTAGGCCCATCAACATCAAGCTTACCGTGCAGTTACCACCAACAAACGTGTTGGTGCCCGCGTGGATACCTTGTTGGATTTGCGCCAAGTTGACCGGATCCAACGTGATGATTGAATCTTGAGCCATACGCAGTGTTGAGGCTGCATCAATCCAGTAGCCTTTCCAACCTGCTTGGCGTAGTTTCGGATACACTTCTTCCGTGTAGCTGCCACCTTGACAAGTAATGACGGCATCAAGCTGTTTTAGGCTCTCTAGATCGAACGCATCTTGCAGCAAACCCGCGTCTTTACCAAAGTTTGGAGCTGGGATGCCGACTTGAGAAGTGCTGTAAAAAACCGGTTCAATGAGATCAAAATCTTTCTCTTCCACCATGCGCTGCATCAGGACAGAACCCACCATGCCACGCCAACCGACTAAACCTACTCTCATTCTCAACTCTCCATGTAATCTAAAAAAGGAATCACTCATCTTTCAATGTTCAGCTCAAAATCTCAAGCAAAAAATGCCATATTTTTGTAAGTTTTGTCTCGCTAAGCGCTAGAATCGCGTTAGCTGACTGTTTTCCCACTTTTTCTCAACGACGACACTACTAATCGTTCAAACCGAACAGAAAGAAAACAAAGCATCTACGGGGGAAGTAGTCGACAAGTCAGAACCAAACTTAACACGGGGCTTCTGATTGACGTATGATCTTTTCCATCGCTAAGGCCACCACTTGGAATGGCCATTTTTGTTGACTCATCGCTCTCAATTAAAGCTGATTCACTTTTAAGAACTGTTTCGCCTCGTCAATTGCCTGGCCAAGGACACGCTGTAGCTCGTTGAGCTCATCAGACAGGTCGGTTTGCGTCTCTTTGATCGCTTTTTCAACGCGAGCAGCCGCTTGTTTGAGAAGCGGCGCACCCAAGTTCCCCCCCACACCTTTTAAACTGTGCGCTTTGCGCAGTGCAGTCTCGGGGGATTCAACAATCAACCGTTCAATGGTACTGACGTCATCTTGATGATCTTCCACAAATACTTCCAGCAGCATGCATACTGACGCAGTATCACCATTGAGCGAGCTCAACATAGCTTGGGTATCGATAATCGGCTCTGGTTCCATAGGACTCTCTACTTCCTCGAGTTCATTGTCTTTTTTGTCAACCTCAACCCTGTTGTGATGATCAACCATCGGCTCATTTGACGCTAAACGTGAACGCGCCGCCGTTCGTGCGCTCATCACTAGTAAAACCAGCGCCGCGATGGCGAGAGCTGAACTGACTAATCCAAGCTGCACATGACGCTCCAAGCTTTGGTGGTACGCCTCGCCCAAGGAAGCAATTTGAATATTGACATCATGCCCGACCAGCCCTTCAACCAAGTGCAGACCTTTCGCGTACGTCCCCAACACCTGAGCCACCAACGCGAGTACACGCTGCAATTCTTGTTGCTGTGTGCCCTCTAGTTCCGTTGACCAAACATAAATACTGTCCATTTCACGCGATAGACGTGGGCTATCGTCATGCGTACCAAACACTTCCTCAAGCACCAACGCACTCAACCGATAGTAGGTTTGCGTCACCAGTGGCGAATCGGCCTGTTTACCCCTCGCTTGCTTGATGGTTTCAATCAGCTCTTGAATAAGGAGATCGTTGTCGAGGTAGGCTTTCGCTTGTGCAATGTATTTATCCAGCGAGAAAAGCAGTTGGCTAACATCAGGGGAGTACCAACTTTGCTCATAATTGGCTTCAATCTGCAATTGCAGCGCATAAATCAGTTGCAGATTCAGCTCTTGCTGATCCGTCGCTTCTGGCCGATACGCGGAGGAGAGGTGAAAGGTGCTACGCAGCTCTTCAACCGCGTTACGCAATTCGGTGATCCGCTGATGAGATTCGCCCAGCACTCGATAGTTGCTCACTAGAATTGCTGTTATCGCAATCCACAGTAAGACAACCATCCCACCTAGCCTGAGCCTGCTACTATCCATGTGTATGCCCTAAACAATATCCGTAAATACAATCATATACCGATTTTTTACATTCTGCTGAAGAAAGCGGCTTTGCACTCGCTCTTTCCTTTTGTCTGTGGCACAACGCAACAAAAAGCCCGCGACAATGCAGGCTCATAGATTGAGGTGAACTGAGCTCTGCTCTTTACCGGAGCATCATTTGCGATTGAGTTGCTCGCGCAAGTTCGGCGGTGTGCCTTTGATGGTCAGGGTATCGGTTTCCGGATCGTAGAAAATACGCTCGCCGAGCAGCAAACTGTCGAAGTTAATACTCAAGCCACCGCCAGCGCCGACGTACTTGGTTAGCTTACGAACTGCGGTTCTATCTCCTGGGAAACTCTCCTCGAGTTGGTAGCCTTGCTCTTGGGTGTAATCCAAAAAGCTTGTGCCATCATGCGAGGGGGACAACTCACCAGACAACTCTTTCACGTAGACTTCATCGCCGGCTTTAATTTGCTCGCTGCAGTAATCCGCTACTTGCTTTTTAAAACTCAGTACTTCGTCTTTTTCTAACTTGGAATCAGCACAGAAATCATCCACGGCCTGCATCAACACTTGGTTTTGCTGCTTGCTGTCGAGCCCGACCTCTGCCTGCAAGAAGTCCAAGAAGAAGTCTGCCACTTTGCGCCCTACTCGCCCTTTGATGTAGGCAAGATAGCGGTTGGACTCTTTATCGGTCTCATAAGCGGTCAAATCGATACGCGCGGCAATGTCCATTTTGCCCAGATCGAGATAGTCGGTGGCGCTAATGTCCAGCCCTTCGGTGACCTTTAAGCTCTGATTAGACGGAATGATGGCGACAAACAAGTAATCGGTCGCGAGCGATTGATACTGCGCAATCACCAAGATGCCTTCATCAGCAAAAGGGTATTTCGCTAACTCGTCTTTTAAGCGCTTGGCGCTAACTTGTGAGAAGTCGTAAAAATCGCGCTCCCCTTTTCGCAGTTCATGCAACCAGTGCTGAAATTCGCTGTCTGATTTGAAGCAGCCAAAGCCTTTTCCCGCTTTAGAATGAAACACGCGATGCAGCTCTGCGACGAGGTTTTCTGTCGACGCATCATTGGCAAGAGAAGCACTGCGGTAATTGACGATGAGCTCGTCGGAATCATTTTTCTGAAGTTGATGTAAGATTACGTGAGAGAGGTGCAAACTCATGTGATTTTTATCGCTGGGTAGGTTTCAGTTGCATCGCATTGTAGGGTATCATAAGCCGCTTTACTATCATCATTAGAGTCTTTATGCCGATTACATCTAAATACAGCGACGAGAAAGTAGAACAGATCTTAACTGAAGTGGCTGCTATCCTAGACAAACATGCCGCGGGTCCAGAACTGGCGCTTATGATCGCAGGAAATATCGCAACCAATGTCTTAAATCAGGATGTTGCGCCTTCACAACGCAAAGCAATTGCTGAAAAATTTGCTCAGGCGTTGATTTCTTCTATCGAAGAAAAAAGCCATTAAAAAATAAACGGATAATAGATAAAGATACATGGTAGATAACGGAAATACATATGGTGAGCGCGTATCGCGTCTCGTCGGCTGGGGTCACTGGTTTGCGTTTTTCAACATCATCGCTGCGATGTTGATTGGTACCCGTTATATCACTCAATCACCATGGCCTGAGACTTTGCTCGGTCAATTTTATCTGGCCGTATCATGGGTCGGGCACTTTGGCTTCCTCGTATTTGCCCTGTATCTCCTTGTTCTCTTTCCGCTGACGTTTGTCCTTCCGTCACGCAAACTGTTCCGCCTGGTGGCGGTCTGTTTTGCAACGGTGGGACTCACCGTATTGCTGATTGACACTCAAGCGTACCAGACCATCAATTTGCATTTAACGCCCGTGGTGTGGGAAGTGCTGTTCAACGATGACAGCTCCTCTGCCCTCAGTGCCGATTTGCAGCATTTATTTGTGGTGTTACCGCTCATCTTTTTGCTCCAATTGGCGTTATCTGAATGGGTGTGGCGCAAGCAGCGTAAACTCTCTCATAAGCACGTCGGCCGCCCAATTTCGGCGCTGTTCTTTATCAGCTTCATCACTAGCCACTTAATTTATGTGTGGGCGGATGCCTATTTCTACAATCCAATCACCTCTCAACGCGCGAACTTCCCGCTCTCCTACCCGATGACCGCTAAATCCTTTATGGAGAAACACGGCTTGTTGGACCGAGAGCAATATCTCAAACGCCTAGAGAACAACCAAACCAGCAACCAACTAGTCAGCTACCCGCTTGAGCCACTGGAGTTCAATCGCCGCGCCAACCAGTTGAACGTATTGGTGGTGAGCGTCAACAACCTCAGAGCCGATGCTTTGAATGAGCAGTTGATGCCAGCGACGGCGAAATTTGCCGCGCAAAACCTAAACTTTACCAATCACTACAGCTCAAGTAATGACACCTTTGGTGTGTTTGGTCTGTTTTATGGTCTGCCGAGTAGCTACGCCAGCAGCATTAAAGCGCAAGGTTCCAAGCCGATTGTGATTGATACGTTGGTCGACAAAGAGTACCAATTTGGCCTATTCAGTAGTGATAACTTCGATGATGCGTTGTACGGCGAAACCGTTTTCCGCGGTATGAACTTCCACGGCGTTGCGTTCGATTCCGATCACTCTGCCGAAGAGCAAACCATTAACGCATGGGCAACTTGGGTACAAGAGCAGAAAAAGTCACCTTGGTTTAGCTACGTTGAGCTCACCCCTGTCGAAAACTTCAGTGCTTACAGCAGTGACAGTAACGACAAACAAACCTCGACGGAAAAGCTCATCGCCGGCTACCACAAATCCGTTCAGCACGCCGACAAACAAGTCGCGCTGCTGATTGACGCGCTCGATACCTTAGGTCTCGAGGAAGACACCATTGTGGTGATCACCTCAAACCACGGCGCAGAGTTCAATGAAACCCAGACCAACAGTTGGGGCGCGAACAGTAATTACAGCCGATACCAACTTCAGGTGCCTATGGTGATCCATTGGCCAGGTAAGGTCGCGGCCACCTTTACTCACCGCACCAGCCACCTCGACTTCTCGGTGACGCTGCTGCAAGACATGTTAGGAGTATCGTCAAACCCAAGTGACTTTAGCAGTGGTCGCAATTTGTTTGATGAGCGTTCTCGCAAATGGATTTTAGCCGGTGATTCGCGTGAGTTAGCCCTGATTACCAACAAAAACACCACGGTGATCGACAAATTCGGCAACTACAAATTGTACGATGCGAACTACCAGCGATTACAAGACGACAACCCTACACTGCCGGTGTTAATGCAAGGTTTAACCGAATTGCAGAGATTTTATACAAAGAGCAACTAAATCATAATGTTATAATTGACGCTTACGTTGAATATGGTAAATTAAGCGAATCGGACTGTAGCGCAGCTTGGTAGCGCACTGTCATGGGGTGTCAGGGGTCGCTGGTTCAAATCCAGTCAGTCCGACCAGACAAATCAAAGGGTTAGCATTTGCTAGCCCTTTGTCTTTTCTACTCAATGACTATTTTGATGACTAAATTAGCCCTCTTAAGCATATAATCACCAACCAAGTAAGCATCAAAGAGTAGGCGATCACTTCCAGCATTCGCTAACCGTAAACCTCAGCAATAAATGCGTCTCTAGTTTCTACGTAGTCAGCAATTAGATGCTTGTGTTCCTTTGGCAGTTGAGCAATACAAGAGATCGCACCAAAGCGGCTCAGCCAAGCTCTAGGTGACATTTCTAAGCTTGCGGCAATAGCTCTAGCCAGTAAATCCAAATCCATCATTTGACAGTCTGTTAGCGTTCGCATTGCTTACCCCTTATTGTCGAGTTAGTTTGCGCATCATTGGCATTAGATATTCATTCATATATCTATCTTCCATTGCGCGGATCGCTGCGTGTTTTTTCTTGAATGTTTTCCAGTGGATACCCTTTGGCTTTAGCCAGTAGGTCGAATCTTCAAGAAGGTTGTCACAGTCTATCTTGTGTACTGGGTGATCACCCCATAAGGCACGGCGCTCTTTTCTTATTCGCCGCATTAGCCGCTCTTCTTCTGATTGGGTATTGCTTAAGTTGTAAAGCTTTAGGCACTTGCTACAGGCTAGCGCCTTGCGATAGATATAAAGCCGCTCTTTGAGTTCATCACAATGCGCACATAACAAGTAAAACCTAACGCCATAACCAACCTTTTTAGGTTCAAGATAGTAATGCCCTTTCAAGCCCTCTACCGTGTAATGCGCTCGCTTGTTTTCCTTTCTCTTTGCCTCAGCTAGTAGCGGCTGATTGAGAAAGTCACGTACCGAAATTGACGGATAGTGCTCTTTGTAGCGGCGTTTGCGTTGGGCTGCCATTACGCCGCCTTAAACAACTCTAAAGCGCTGCTAATGTCTGAAAATTCACGGTTAGAAGATTGTGCCAATACGCACTGTTCGGTGAGTAGGTAGTATGATTTGCTTAGAGTGTGGTGTGGCGGTTCAAACTTCGGGGCGACTTCTATAACCTCTTGAGCTAAATAAAAGCCTTTGTGTGACCTAATCACTCTAAAGCTACGCCCTGACACCGTTTTAACTTCAATTTTGATATTCATATCGCATACCTAAAAAAAAGCCCCGTGACGCTTCTCAGCGTGTTGGGGCTGCATTCTTACACTAGGGATTTGATAAACGCGATTGAAATATTTTCGCGCTCAAAGCGGCGTGTCCAGTTATCAGCATCAGCAAGCTCTGCCAATGTCGGGCTTTGTCCAGCCACTGCCGTATCACTCCAGTCATAACCCAATGGGTGAATAATTGGAGACACGCGAGACCAAACAACCTCAGAACCGCCACCATTACAGCTAGCCGCAGAACGCTCAATTTCTAGCGCATTCATTGGTGTACCCATAGCACCAGCTAGAGCGCCAGCACCAAGCATTACACTTGTGTAGATGGGGTTTTGTGGGTCTGTGTTGTCTACGTCAACGGTCGAATCAACTAGCAGCGCCATACCACCATAAACGGGGATGGTCATATCTAGCTCTTCAATGCGGCGGTACTCTAGCGAGATCTCGCTGTTTCCCTTGGCTGATTTGGCAATTGAACCAAAAATATTAGGGTGAACCACCAACATTTTCATTTGATCTAGGTTCTCGGACAACGTCACTGCACCATCAACAATCATGTCATAAGAGAAAGACTTAGTTTCATCTCCTACAACCATGTCACCGCCGTGATTTGACACAGAATCAGCCTCTAAGCCTTTAAGTGTCGCAACCGTACGTGCGTTAAATACTCGCGTCCAATAGTCGCCAGCGCGTGACTGAATCATATCTGATGCGTTCACACCTGACAGCTCATTCGCTAGGTCAATAGACGACCAGCCATTGTTCAGGTTAGCAATGCGTGTTTTCATTTCCACAGCACTAACTGAGTTAGGCGTAGCAGTATCACCAATCACATCATTTGATAGATTTGGGTCAGTGTCTGCTAGGTCTTTCCATGCTGGGATCGTTACAGCAATGCCGCCTTGGTTGGCTTTAGCTTGGATTAGTGAGCTAGTCACTACAGCGCCGCTTTGATATAAAGCTGAACGCTTGACCGATTTTTCTTGAATGTAGCCAGTGAACTGCTCTGGCTGGATTAGATTGCTTAATGTACTCATAGTATTAGCCTTTAGATTTACTTGCCGATCCCGAATTGAGATCCGACTTTCATTTGAGTATCTGCTTTCGCATTACCAAGGCTTCGGTAATTCGTCTGCGTAGCACCGCCCCCGCTTGAGTGCTCAGCTAGGCAAAAATTAGCATTAGTTTTTTGTAGGTAATCAATTAGATCGCTCTCGTTGATTTCCTCTCCGTCATAGCCAACCAGCGAGACAAGCGGCTTGCCGTCCACTACTTGAGCCTTAACGTGTTCCTGAATCTTGAGTGATAATAATTGCTCTGCGCCCTCTACTGGGTTCAACTTGTTAAGCAATGACGACACCGTAGACTGAGAAACAAACGTTTCAAATTCACTTAGTAGCCCGTCATTACTTTTTTGAAGCTGATCTAGTTGGACACCTAACTCTTGTTTAGCACTGCTCGCCGCTCGCTTTTCAGCAAGTAATACATCTCTGTTTTGCTCTAGCTTGGCGATTGACTCAGTGAGTTGCTCCACCGTTAGAGCTTCCGCTTTAGGCTGCTCAACATCGGCTGGATGATTGATTTGGTCTGTCATGTGGAACCTCTGACGATAGATAAAAGATAAGGTGAGATCGGGGAGCCTCCACTGGAAGGTGAGACCAGTTTCTCCCCGACCTCGATGCGCATTAGCAAAAACGCATGGCTATTATACCAACTATTGATAGGTTTTGACTATTAATAATGCGAAAAACCATTAAAAAACTTATCAAACCTTAGTGTAGATAGGTAGCTTAGAAAACGAGAAGATGTCGTTTAGTGATGTGGGCGGTCAATGTTTTTTACCGCCACGCCCAAAACGGTCAAGGGCTATGGGAAAATTTCAAAGTGAGGTTTTGATAAGTACAAAATTCTTGTACGTAGTGATGGTGGAGAACTTCCACCAATGGTGGATGCTTCAGATTTGAATCACTGGCAGTGAAGATAGGCTCAACTTTGAGCGCACTAAGCCAATGGCTGGGTTATGCCGATGCGTAACTGGGTTGCTACGCATGGCAGATTCCACTGTCGAAGGTAGGACTCCCCTCAATTTTTGGGTGTCGCCAAGGTGCAACTTGATTGCTACACCTATTTGTATGGCTTCTCCCATGCTTTAGCTAGCGAATCTAGCCAATATCGCCATAATATCTCCCATAACGGATTGACCGACCATTCCAAATACTACTGTTGTTAACACAATCACTCTTAGATAAAGCACTCACATATTCCCTATACATGGTTATATATTAAGTAGTGCAGTTTCTGCACCAAACCTAGTTTCCATTGTTCACGAACTAAATCACGCGCAATCCCTTGCTGTGATTGGGTTTTACCCGTTTGCAGCCTTTTGGGTATAGTGCAGTTTTTGCACCTTGTTTTTGCTCTGATTTTTTGAGTTAAGTGCAGTTTCTGCACCAAACCTAGGGGGGTATAGTGCAGTTTTTGCACCGTGTGATTTTTTAGCTTCAATAGGTCGCCAGTCAGTTCTAAGCGGCTTTGGTGATGCCTTGACTGTAACATTGCCCTGCCCTCTGTACTCATCCACACCAACCCAAGTGAACGCAAATAGCGTTGGTGGCTTGCCGCCTTTTCGCTGCGTTGTGCCTACTCCAGTTATTTCTATGAGTCCATTATCTTGTAGCGACTTGAGCGCACCTCTTAGGGTGTTGTTACTACCAAAGTGATCTTGCATTGCGTCCCATGTAGCTGTGAGATTCCCGTTGTTATGCCCGTTGTATTGACGCAACATTAGGGTTAATAACTTCACCGCATTCCCTGACAGCGCCGCATAGCTCGCAGAATCCACCACATAGTGCGGAATGCCTACAAACTTGGTTTTGCCTCGCTTATTCTCTCTCGCCATATTTAGCCCTCGAGAAGTTGCGATAATTGGCAATCAGCATTTTGTATAGACTGCTGATCTAAACCTATATACGCCATTGTCACTGCTGGGTTAGAGTGACCAATCCATTTAGAAACTAAAGCGATGTCTTTAGACGCTCTATATAACGCTGTAGCGGCTGATTTACGTAAGGTATGGCAACCTAGCCTCAGTGATTGAAATGACTCTCTGGCGGCTTTAGATAGACTCTCTCGCCACTCCTCAAGCTTGTTCTGTAACTTCTGCATGATTCGGTAGACTGACTGCCTAGTCACTGGCTTATCATCGCTTGAGCGGTTGCTGTTTAGCGTGAGGGTTGAAAAGACCAATTCAGACCTAACGCCATATTTCTCATGACGTAACTTAAGAATATCCATAGCGGTTTTGTTGCCGCTAATGTCAATGATTCGCGCCTTGTGTTTTGCTGAACCTGACTTGATGATCTCTTGTTGTACTTGAGCGCGGTTTTGCTCGTAGTATTCGTTTAACCAGTGACCAGCCTTGTCATCCGCTCCCATAATTGCTGCAAACTCTAAAGCCATCTCTAGGCTACTAGCGGCTAATACAACGGTTTTTAGGTCATCATTGCCCGTTTCTACCGCTATTGCTCTAAGGTACTGCTTAAGCTTTGGTAGAGCGCTTGTTTGTAGCTTCTTGTTGGTTGCTTTGGTTAGTTTGGCTTTGCTCTGTTTTGACTCATGGATAGTTATCAAACCTTTCTCTAAATCAACGCTGCACCATGTCATCTCACGCACATCAATAGAACGCAAACCAGTTGCCAACTGAACCTCAAACAAGTGATGCCAAAATTCGCCCTCTTGTTTTGCCAATTTACGGAAATGATTTAGAGACTTGTTATCTGCGATTGGAGTTCTTGCTAATGTCATGACTTAACCCTCCACTTTTTGCAGCATGCTGATTAGCTGGCGGTGAGTTAGTAGATGCGCGACTGATCGCAGTTGTGATAAAGTTAGCTTATTCATGGTCAAACCCTTATTTTGACTGTGATAGCGCCTCGATTGGTTTGCAGACCTTTCGGGGCGTGTTTGTATTTGATACACTACCGTATATACGGTTAAGAAAACAATACAACGGTATATACCGCTTGTCAACACGGTATATACGGAACATAGGAATTTTATGCAAAAAAAATTGGATATCCCTAACCAGTCACCAGTGACCACAATGCGCATGAAACCAGAAGAAAAGGAGCGCTTCATCAAGGCTGCTAACGCTGACGGATTTAAATCGCTTGGTACTTGGCTTAAACACTTGGCTAGAGATCGCGCTGATAAATTAGAGATTGAATAGTCACGCATCTGTGTATATCCTTTTTAGCATGGCTGGCGGCTTTAGTTTGCAGACCGAACCGCCAACCATAATCTTGAGAAAGGGCTTTAGTGATTACTTGCTAGAGTCCTTTTTTATTTCCGATGGAACGTCATTGGCAGATTCCGCGCCATATGTCGCCAGCAAATCACACCTAGCCTTAACCCAGTCCACCTTTCGCCATTTAATAGCGTTGAGTAATTGCTTATCAAGGTTTCGGGTTCTCATAGCCCACACGCGATCAGTTACACGCTTCTTCATGCTTTCACGGTCGTTTAAAAACTCGTTAATCTGCTCAACCGTCATCATGTGATATGAGTAATTCCCATGCGCTCGTTTGGTCGTAATTTCTACCCCGTGTTTGATTTTTAAAGTTGATATAACCGCATCTTCTTTGTCTATTTCAATGTCAGCGTAGCCTCTACCTGGTGGGCTAGTTGTCATCTCATTTAGCAAATAGATTAAGGTCTGACGATGAATCGCATCCATTTCAGATGTTAGTTCGCGAAACGCATCAGGAAATTCCTTCTGCATTGACTCGAGTGTAATAGGCATAGTTAAGCCTCCTCATGGTTGTTAGAAGATTGGTTTTGACACTTACGTGAATTCAGCCAGTCGCAAAGGTCTTGTCTGTAAAAACCTACACGTCTAGCTGATAGTTGGATTTTTGCTGGAAAGTCGCCTGAATTAACTAAGCGTTGAAGTGTTGGAATTGAAAAGCCGCAAAATGTTGCTGCTTCTTTTCTAGATAAGATTTGGTTCTGCATTCTACTGCCCTCTTGCTATGAAGTGGGTTCAGTTTAGTGCAGGTAGAATCATTATATAATTGAGGAAAAACTATTTATTCTTTTCCCCCATCTAAAAATACATTCCTAACAATTTCCTCCTTTAAATTCTCTTTCCAATTATTCCCTATATAAGCTTTCATTCGATCTCGAAGGGTTTTCCTATCAATGCCTAGCCGTCTAGCCGCTTCTGATACATTGGAATCACTATCCAAGTAAGTCCTGACTGTTCTACTGCTTTCTTCTGGTGGTAGTGGGGGTCTGTGATTTGGTATCCTGTTCTTCTCTGCTATAGCAGAAAATGGGACATCTGAACTAAGCGCACGATCAAGAAGCTCAAAAACAACTAAGTCATCCTTTTTCTGGAGCCCTAGATATCGGATCATTTCATGCTCTTTTTCCAATGGGTCATCAATATTAGCAACGTCCAACTGTCGCTTCATCGAGACTGCATCAGCTTTCATTTGGGCTGTTTCTTTTTCCAACCAAGATGATTTTTCATCATAAAGCTGTTTATTTTCTTCACTTAATTTCATCACCAGCTCAGAACTTGAAACCAACTCCTGAAGCAGTATATATATAGCCACTGCCCCCAAGGCACTACTTTGTTTTACTTCATCAGAAACGTCAGCACTAGCAAGTTCAATCAATTTATCTTGTGCATCGCTTATGATCTTCATAGCCTCACTGTTCATATACTTGCTCCTCTAGATACTTAGACCACCGCTCTAAAGCATCTCTCTGCATCTCGAATAATTCGCTTTGTTGCTTACCTTGAACATAAACCCTAAGCATTTCAGGCAAACTGTGATTAACCAATAACTCAACAATATGAGGCATTACACCAATTGCATTCATTCCACTTATTGCCGTCCTTCTTAAATCGTGTGGCGTCCAGCGCTCAATACCAAAATCATCCTGCTTTCTGGCAATGGCTCGAGTGATTACCTTTTCACTCATTGGCTTATCGCCTTTCGGTGACGGCATTACATACCGACTGCCATTAGAGCACTCTTTCAATTCTTTGAATAACTCAATAACTTGATTCGATAACGGTATCAGGTGATCTTTGCCATTCTTAGTGTTTGGCATTAACCAAGTGCCTTTCTCAAGGTCTAAGTGTCGCCACTCTGATAGGGTAATTTCGTTTCTACGCTGTCCAGTGAGTAACAGAATCTTAGTGGCTAGAACCACTTGAACCGACAAGCCAAGATTAGGCAACTTCTGCCAAACTGTTGCTATCTCATCGCCCGACAAATAACGCTCTCTAGGCTTTGGAGCGTGGTACTCTGACTTTTTAAGACTGGCGGTCGGGTCATCTTGCAAATAGCCCCTACGGACTCCCCAAGCGCATATTTGACGCAATAAGCCTAGTATCTTTCTGGCGTGTGGTTTACTACCTCTCGCCATGATTGGATCAAGGCATTGGTTAACGTGGCGCACCTTCATGATGCTTAGTTTGATATGACCAATTGACGGGTTTATATCGGCTTTAATTTCTCTCTGGGGAATGTCTAGGCGCGTTCTATTGTGTCGGGCGTATTTATCTAGCCACTCTCTGCATAAATCCGCTACAGTGCTGACAGTTTCTTGGTTACGCTCCAGCTTTGGATCGATACCTTCAACAATTAGCTGTCTAGTGTCTGCATGTGCGTCCTCTGCCTTTCTCAGTGGCATTTCTGGGAATCGCCCGTAATCAATACGGTGCTGCTTTCCCTCAAATGTATATTTGCCCTGCCAAGTAAGAACGCCCTTAGCAGACTCACGCAATGCCAAACCCATCTCATGAGAGTGCATCGTCTGTTTGCCTGTAGGGTTCTTGAGGATTCTCTCTAAATCTCGCTTGCCTAACGCCATGACTAATCCAATGACTAAAAAATATGACTAGCTATGATTTTACGTGATTCGTTATGATTCAATCAAAGCCCAATAAAAACGCCACTTTAGGCGTTATATTGATTATACTTGATTGCTCATGATTCATACAGAACTAATTGAATATAGTCATGGGGTGTCAGGGGTCGCTGGTTCAAATCCAGTCAGTCCGACCATTTATCCCTAAAGGGCTCATCTTCGGATGAGCCCTTTCTCGTTTATACGGCGACGCATCACAGAACCTCAGTATCAAAATCCATAAAATAAACCAATGGTTCATTTTATGGATTTGCTATGACTCAATACCATGCCATCGTCGATAGCGCAGGTGGCGCTGATTTTACCTCTATTCAAGCGGCGATCGAGGCTGCCCCCGCGAATGATGCTCCGTACCGGATTTTTATTCGCAAAGGTCACTATCCAGAGCGGCTGACGATTGCACGCGCCAAGGTGTCGCTAGTCGGTGAATGCGCACGTGAAACCGTCATCGACTGTAAGATCGCCAATCAAATGGTACTGGAAGATGGCTCTATAGGTGGCACCTACGGTAGCCGCGTCGTCATCGTCGATAACCAGCACTGCACATTGGCTCATCTCACGATTCGCAACTCGTTCGACTTTATTGCCAACCAAGCGAAAAATGATAGTGATCCCAGTAAACTCACGCACACCCAATCCGTCGCCCTATTGGTTGGCCAGCACGCTGACTATTTCATTGGCCACGATCTGATACTCGATAGTTATCACGACACCCTGTACGTGAGCGCAGGACGCAGCTACTTCTCAACATGTCATATTCTAGGCAGTATTGATTTTATCTTTGGTGGCGGCAGCGCTTTATTTGAACAGTGCCAAATCACTTGCCGTGCCAGAAGTGACAGGCCCAAGGACGCGCTATGGGGTTACATCGCTGCGCCGAGCACACCTCATTGTGTTCCCTTGGGTTTGGTCTTCTACCGCTGCGTTATCGATGCCGAAGCTGACGTCCCCAAAGGCAGCTATGCACTCGGTCGCCCTTGGCACCCCACCACCCACTTCTCTGATGGCCATTACGCCGATCCGAACGCCATTGGGCATTGTGCCTACTTAGCGTGTGAACTTGGCGAACATGTCAGCGATTGGACATCCATGAGTGGCCGCGGCCGAGACGGCAAGCGAGTGTGGTTTACCCCAGAGCAAAGTCGATTTGAATTGGTAGGTAATCGAGGAGAAGGCGCTCACGCACTGCCCCAGCAACAGCGTGAGATTGACGAGCACAGCGAACTTGGCTGGAAACCGCAGCAGCCCTTCAGCTAGCGAAGGGCTGCAAGATTGACGGTTATTGCGCCGTCATCGCCATCTCATTGTGACGCTCACCATAGATGACGTCTCGGTCATAGACGACGCGCACCTGTTCACCCATTTGACGATCGCCATGCAAGTAGCCACCACTTGAAACCAAAGTGGGCAGTTCATCGTAAATCCCCTGATTCGCCGCTTCAAGACAAAGCAGCGCATAGGGAATCGGGTCGTCAAAACGGGCGTACTTGACCGCTTTATTGGCAACAAACAAGCCACTTTCGCTGTGCCAGTGCTGCTCAATCAGTTGAGTTGCCGCGCTGTCTGCTAACGTCAACCAACGATGATCGCCGTCGATGTGGTGCATCTCTATCAGCGCCAATAGCAAGTAGCTCGAACAGAGTGACGTCTCGCTGGCTACCTCCATCAAGGCCCCCGTTGAGGACTCAAAACGGGCGAGTTCAAAGCGCGTCAGCATGCGTTTTAATAGGCGTTCAACACGCTCATTTTGGCTGGCTCGATAAGCGCGCGTCAGCGTCAATAAGTACGCAGGGTCGGCATCACGACGCGCTAATGTGGTGCCTTTGTCACCATAATAGCCATCTCGCACAAACTGATAGCCCGTTAAGTCGGTCCCATCAGCCCAGCACGGCTTCATTTGATTGGTTTCCTCATCCCAAGCGTGAGTAAAGTAGCCCTCGATGCCATCAATGATCCAGCCAAGCCACTCTTTGTCTTCACACACTTCAGGGCAAGCTAACAGAGCCAGCGGATTATCCACCACCAGCGCCCAGCAATCACGAAACAAAGCATTGGCTTCAAGCGCAATAGGGCCAAACTCAGGTCCAAATTGACGCCGCGCGCGATCACCAAACCAAGAGTAGGTCAAACGATCATCCTCAGGCACAGGCTCACGCTGCAAGGGTGAAGAGAATTGATAGACCGGCATGCGGGTCTTTGGATGACGGGCGAGCACAAATTGTCGATAGAGGTGCTTAGCCCAAGTCAGCGCCGCTTGGTCGTGCGTGTAGCGATAGGTGTGACATGCGGCGTATATCAGATCGGTTGAGGCATTCACAAACGTTAGTCCAACCGTTTCCGGTAATGTAGGCCATGCGCTCGCATCAACGGCGTCTTTGGGCGTATGGCGGGAGAATATCGATTCCGGTTGCAGTCGACCATATTCGCCATGTCGAGTGAGATCGCACTTGTCCCAATCCATCACGTGTGACGCCCAAAAGCCACTCAAATAGCGCTCAGTCACCGCCGGCTCGGTCTGATACATCAAGTCGTAAAATGGGAAGTGGTTTTTAAGTTCGTGGACACACTCTTTGCTTGCCGGGCCTTCAATGGCACCACTGGCCCAATCGACAAATCGATGCCCCCCCCAATGCAGTAATCCACTGGGTTTGTCGTGGTAACGGGTCAAGATACTTTCGCTCAGTTCGCTGGCGTGCGTAAAGTAGTGATTATCACCGGTGAGCATACTGTAGCCGATGTATCCGCGCATCAGATTTTGTTGGCTGGCAAAGTTGCTCATCGGGACTTGGCGCCCGTCGGGGTAGGTCCACATCACAGGCTGTAAGGTAGTGACATCCAGGCCGTCGGCCATCAGGCCCGTCTGGGGGTGCTTCCCTAGCTCTACACTACGGGCATAAAACAGATCAATATAGGGGCGAAAGGTGCGACGATTGGCAGTGTCCGTCATAGAGAATCCTTAATAGACAGGTCCTTATTAACCGAAAAAGTTGACCAAAAGAAAAAAGGCGCGAAGCCATCTGACTTCGCGCCCTACTCAAGCGATTACTTCGCCATGCGTTTCAAGATGCGGTCGCCGCGACGTAGGAAGTCTTTGGCAGCACCAGACACATCGGTTTGGCCGTAATCCAGTTTTTGCATCACTTCACTAAACAGCTCCATCAACTGAGCGTTGTCTGTGTACGTGGTTGGCAGCACTTCTTTTGGCAACGATTGAGCTTGCAAGTAACCTAGGTAAGACAAGCTTTCTTGGTCGATTTCGCCTTTGGCATCCAACGTTGTAAGACCAGCGGTGCTCAATGGAATACCACGAGCGAGACCTAGCGCCTCAACACCCACAGGATCGTTTAGCAAGAAGTCGACCAATTTCGCCGCTTCTTCTGGGTGCTTAGTGTTACGACCAATCGAGAACATCATCGAAGGACGCGCCAACAGACCTGAGTCAGTTGCACCCGGCGCCATTGGGTAAGGCGCTAGCTCCAGTGTCATTGAAGGATCAAGGTTGGCGGTGTATTTCGCGATAGCTGTATCCCACATGTATAGACCACCGAAGCGACCGTCAATCCAAGGGCGCATTTCATACAAGTTGCCTTTACCGTACGAAGCGAACTCTTTGGTTGATGGGAAGACGTGATTACTGACCTGATCCACATAAAGCTGGAAGAAGGCTTCCATCTCTTTTTGCTCGTAGTTGAGCATGTTAGTCTCAGCGCTGATGATGTCTTTACCCGTGGTTTGCAGCATGTAAGAGCGGTTCATCGCAAATACGTCGCGCGCTTCAATAACCAGTGGGTAGTGATCCGCACCAAGGTTTTTCTCAAACGCTTTACCCGCGGCCATCAACTCGTCCCAGTTATTTGGGTAATCCACCCCAGCTTGCTCCCACTTCTGCTTGTTGTAGTAGAACACGCGGGATGTCATACTGACTGGTAAGCCGTTGATTTTTCCGTTAACTGTGGTCATGTCCATCGCCGTTTTCGGGAAGTTCGCAATGTGCAGCGCATCCGCCTTTTGGCTCATGTCGTAGAAACCACCGCCATCACGAGAGAAGATAGGCAGCCAGTTCCAGTTGGTTTGCATCACATCAGGTTCAGTGTTACCCGCGATCTGTGTGGTCAAGCGAGACAAGTGACCATCCCAACCTGTGTATTCTGCTTTGACCTTGATGTCTGGGTATTTTTGTTGGAACTTCTCAATCGCTTCCAACGTCGCTTGGTGGCGTGAGTTACCGCCCCACCAAGACATACGTAGTTCAACGTCAGCAAAAGACGGTGCAGAGGTGGCGGCAATCGCCGACGCGATAAGAGTAGTCAGTACCTTTTTGTTCATGGATGTTTCTCCAATTATTATCGTAATAAAGAAATGTTCTGTTCAGTTTCTTTGTTAAAGATGTGCGCTTTTTGCATATCAACAACGAATTTGACGTTGCTGCGCGTTTCCATGCCCAGCTTGTCTTTCACATCGTCAATCGGCACACGAGCGGTAAATTCCTGATTATTCACTCTAAAGTACACAAACACCTCATGGCCCATGTTCTCCATACGCACCACATCGCCTGTGATCGTCGGTAGAGCATCATCTTCAGCCATCTGCAAGGTAATACTGTCTGGGCGAATACCGAGCACCGCTTTCTCACATTTGTGTGAGCGAATTTGCTCCGCTTTCGCTTGTGGTAGTTTCAAACGCTGGTCGCCGATCGCCACGTACAAGCCATCTTCTTCATCGTGCAGTTGAACATCACGTAAGTTCATTTCCGGTGCACCGATAAAGCCAGCCACAAACATATTGACGGGGTTGTTGTAGAGCTCATCCGGTGTATCAACTTGCATGATCTCACCTAGCTTCATCACACAGATGCGATCGCCCATGGTCATTGCTTCGGTTTGGTCGTGCGTCACGTAAACCGCCGTCGCAGAGCTGCCCTCTTTCTTAAGGTGGCGGTGCAGATCCGAGATGCGCACACGCATTGACGCGCGAAGCTTGGCATCTAGGTTTGACAGTGGCTCGTCAAACAAGAATACGTCTGGCTTTTTCACGATAGCGCGGCCTACTGCCACACGCTGTGCTTGGCCCCCTGACAACTGACGCGGCAAGCGCTCGAGCAACTCTTCAATCTCCAAGATTTTGGCTGCTTCATTAACGCGCGCTTCGATTTCATCTTTCGGCAGCTTTTGCAACTTAAGACCAAAACCCAAGTTCTCTTTCACTGTCATGTGTGGGTAAAGGGCGTAGTTTTGGAACACCATCGCAATGCCGCGATCTTTGGGTGCCAAGTTGTTCACCACTTTGCCGCCAATGGTCACTTCACCACCGGTGATGTTTTCCAAGCCCGCCAACATACGTAGTGTGGTTGATTTCGCGCAGCCTGATGGCCCAACGATGACGAGGAACTCACCGTCTTTGATGGTCAAGTCGACACCGTGTACCGCCTTAAAACCGTTTGAATATACTTTCTCTAGCTTTTTAAATTTCACTTCAGCCATTGTTCTTACTCCAAATTAACCTTTAATACCGCTACTGGTGACGCCTTCAACAAAGTATTTTTGAGACATGAAGAACACCACGATGGATGGGATGATGGCGATAGAAGCCATTGCTAGAATTTCGTTCCACTTCGCCCCTTCAGTGACGTCAATTGACATCTTCAGAGCCAGTGCAATCGGGTATTTTTCGACACTTGAGACATAAATCAGTGGACCCAAGAAATCGTTAACCGACCACATGAACTGGAACAGCGCTACCGAGATAATCGCAGGACGAATCACCGGTACGACAACATGCCAAAGTACCTGAAGTGAATTACAGCCATCGATCATCGCCGCCTCTTCCATATCTGTTGGTACGCCGCGAAGGAACTGAACCAACATGAAAACGAAGAAGCCTTGCGTTGCAAATGCCAAAGGCAAGTACAGGGGTAAGTAGCTATCGAGCAGCCCCATCTCACGGAACATTACGTATTGAGGAATAAGCAGAACCGATTGAGGGAGTAACACGGTCGCAATCAATGTCGCAAACCAGAACTTCTTCCACGGGATGTCAAATCGAGCGAAGCCGTAGGCCACGATGGTCGAAGAGACAACCGTAAAGAATACTTTTGGTAGCACATAATAGAACGTGTTTAAGATGTAGTGACCGAAGGTAAATTCAGTCCCTGTTTTCCAGCCATTGATAAACCCTTCCAGACTCCATTCAGAGGGGATAAGGCTCATCGACGAGAAAATTTCATGGTTGGGCTTCATGGCTGCCGTGAACATCCACAGCAGTGGGTAGAGCATCAAAAAGCCCACACCAATCAACACAACATAGCGAATAAAGGCATTGATTTTTTCGCGGCGAATCGTGCGTGCATTCTCTGCACCATTGTCAACCGCTTGATTTTCAACCGTAATAACTGACATGATTATTTCCCTCCCTTATCGCCAGAGTAGAAGACCCAGTACTTCGATGAACGGAACGTAATGCCCGTAAAGATGGCCACAACAACAAACAATGACCAAGCCAAAGCACTGCCGTAACCCATGTCAAAGAACTTGAACGCGGTTTCGTAGATGTAGAGAGAGATTAAATAAGTGGACTTCATTGGTCCGCCACCGGTAATCACGTACGGAGCGGTAAACTCTTGGAACGCCTGAGTGGTTTGCATAATGAAGTTAAAGAAGATAACCGGCGTGATCAGTGGCACCGTCACTTTCAAGAACATTTGCCATTTGCTCGCACCATCAATCAACGCCGCCTCGTATTGAGACTGAGGCACGTTTTGTAGTGCCGCGAGGAAGATAACCATCGCAGAACCAAACTGCCAAGCACGTAGCAACGTGATGGAGAAGAGCGCAAATGCCGGTTCACCTAACCAGCTGATAGGTTCCACACCAAAGAAGCCAAGCGCACCATTGAGCACACCGTCTATAGCGAACAATGCGCGCCACAGTACGGCAATAGCGATACTTGAACCTAGAATGGAAGGGATGTAGTACGCGGTTCTGAAAAAGCCAATTCCTTTGAGTTTAAAATTCAGGATAAAAGCTATGAACAACGCGAACGCCAGTTTGACTGGGATGGTCAAGAAAACGTACAAGAATGTAACGCTCATTGACTTCCAGAACACATCATCTTCAGTGAGCATGTACCGATAGTTCTCAATCCCAACGAATTCAGGCGAATTCATGAGATCGTAATCGGTGAAGCTCATCAAAAATGATGACACAAATGGAAAGGCGGTAAACACTATCAACCCGATGATATAGGGAGACAGGTACGCCAATCCAAGCTTACGATTTTCATACATTTTCTCGTCCTCTTTAGAGTTATATGCCAGCCGGTTAGACACTTCCCTTAGCAATACGCCTGCTGGCTTCACTATTCATTTAACGCAACTCTGTGAGGGATTTCACGTCGAAAAAATGTAATTGTGATCTTAAATAACATTTTTAATGATATACACACAAAAAATGTGAAACGCAGTTCTATTTTCATTTTTTAAAACGATCGAACTGTAAATTTTTACAAAAAACGGCACCTATCCGGCAATCTCACACATCAGGACAAATAACCAAAAAGATACTAACCAAAACACCAAAACAGAGATAAGAGCCACATAAAATAGAAAAAGCGGCTTATTAATTCAAAAAAATCATCAGAAACTGATTTGGCAAGGATAAAATTGATTCAAATCAAATAAATGAAATCACACAAGGAAAAGGATACATCGGGATGGTGAATGATTTTATTTTTAGAGCATCAAAATAAATAACAAAAGCAAAACATCGAATAATTTACAAAATTTAAACGTTATTCCCATTAAAATAAAACATCGTTTCATCGATCACGATTTGAGTATTTTAATGTTCATTTTATTAAGAAAGATCACTACATTAGCCGCCATCAAAACTACAGCTACAAAGGCGTTTCTAGATGAAGAAGATCCTAACCACCGCCATCCTACTTGGCCTAACCGCAACAGCAGTGAATGCAACGACACTGAACCTACGTCATGAGTACATTGCTTCTGAAGGCGATATGGACGCGAGACATCGTGACCGACTCGCCATTTCGCATGGATTCGACAACGGTATTGGCTTGAGCGCAGAAGTAAAATGGGGTTACGGCGATGACAGCTTCGACCTGTCTAAACTGAAAGACGTGGGCCATGAGACCAAAGTCAGTTACAACTACAAAGTCACCGATAGCTTTACGTTACAGCCTGCCTACGCCATTGACGCAAGCTCTTCTGCCGCAACACATAAATTCGATCTACGCGGTACACAAAAAATTACCAGTGATTGGAACGTGGCACTTCGCTACCGTTACGGTTACAAAAACAATGCTGCGAATAACGGCTCAAGCCACTACAACCAGTTGAACCTGACGTCTGGCTATAAAATGGGCGACTTTGGCTTTGGTATCGATATCGAAGGTAAGTTCGAACACTCTAGCTGTAAATGTAATGGCTATAAAGGGGATAAGAACTACCTAAACCTAGTCAACTTTACGGGTGAATACTCAGGCTTTGAACACGGCTGGCGCCCATTTGGTGAGATCGGTATGGTCGCACAAAGCACTGATTGGGGTGTTAATGATGCAACCAAATCAGAAAAAGACTCTTACGAGCCTCGTTTCCGTGTTGGTGTGAAATACTCGTTCTAACCGCTCACAAATAAAGCAAACAGTTTTTATAGGGGTTTACAAGCCTAACCAACCCCTATACTATGCGCCCCACACGGAGAGATGGCTGAGTGGTTGAAAGCACCGGTCTTGAAAACCGGCATACGTTAATAGCGTATCTAGGGTTCAAATCCCTATCTCTCCGCCACTATTTATCTTAAAAAGCCTTTGATTTTCAAAGGCTTTTTTCGTTTCTGGCGCAGACTTCCTCAGCTAAGAGGATTGACTGAGTCAATGTATATGTTCAAATCTGCATCTGGTGTCTACTACACACGCCTCTGTTTGCCGAAGTCTTTAAAAGATAATGGCTTTCCATTTGATATTAAGATTTCTCTGTATACCAAAGATCGCGCTGTGGCGGTTGATCGTGGTATTGACATGCTCGCCGAGCTGCGCCCTGTGATCCGCAGTACTTGCCCTAACTCTAGCCTTGATGCCTTCCATAAGAATGTAGGGCAAGTGATCGCTTCCCAACGTGAACAGCTCAATATTGATGCGCCCAACCTTGTTAAAGCTCGCCCCATCGTAGCCAAGGTGTCCAAAGTCGTTGCTCAGCCAATGCGAGAAAAAATCTCTGACCTACTCAACACTTTTCTTGATAGTAAGCGTCTGGAGCAGCTGCATGATCTCACGGTGCATCAACTCAAGCAGCGCAATCAGCACTTTATTGATACGGTGTCCGTGACATACATTGATGAAGTGACCCCTTCCATTGCCATGCAGTATCGAGACGCGCTGCTGAATCAAGGAAGAAGCAACAAGACCAACAAGTTTTACATGGCATCGGTGAAGCAGTTTCTAGGGTGGTGTCATGCAATGGAGCATTTGAGTACTCAGCCCTTTGCTAATGTCAAACTCAGAAAGCCCACAGGCACTAAAGCAGACGTCTCTCGCCCACGCTGGAGCCGAGAAGAGTTAAAGCAGTGCTTTACTCGCACTACGATGAACCACTCTAATGAGAGCTTGATATGGGCGTTGTTGCTGATGGCGTATCATGGCTGCCGCCCTTCGGAGGTTTGCCAGTTAAAAGTGAGCGATATTTGCTTTAAGTCGAACACCTTTGCCGTGTCTGATGAGAATGAAGGGCAGCATGTGAAAAATGATAACGCTCGTCGCACCTTGCCGCTTCATACTCATTTTACGAAGGGTAAGTTTGTCGATTTTGTTCAACGTAGAGAGAAAGCGCGTCAACAGAATCTATTTGATTACCCCAAGAAGAACGCACGTAACTGCGCCAAGCCCTTAACAGTTGAATTTGGCAAGCTGTTGACCGAAAAGGGATTTAAAACGGGTAAACGCCCTACCGCTTATAGTTTTCGTCATACCTTTGTCGATGAGCTGAAAAAGATAGAGGTTGCGGAGCATGTTGTCGCTCAGCTCGTGGGGCACTCACATCATGCCCTAACTTACGGTCACTATGGAAAGACGCTCAATGTCGAATCATTGCGCAGTTATGTTGACGGAATTGAGTTTCCAGAGCTAGAGCATTTCTTTTAAATGAGTTGAATTAGTGGTTGTATACCAATTTCATTAAGAGTATAATTAAAAGATTATGTTTGTATTTGTTGATGTTTATCGCTGGGTGTGGTAAGGTATCCTTACATTCAAAATAAGTACGCTTGGGGAGATGTGCTGTTGGTAGGAATACATCGCTATGCAAACACTTGGTACATACGTTCAGTCTCAACGTCCAATCATTCAAAGTAAACTCGCCGCTTCATCATGGAAATCTGAGTGCTCAAGGCTCAATATTATCGAGTCGGAAATAGGGCATGTTCGTCTGAATGACATTGATGAAACCTTTGTGCTTCAGTGGGTATCAAAAAAGCACCCTGATTATAAACGAGGCAAAAAGGCGATACACACCCTTGTACAATGGTCACCGAAAACTCGCAATGCTTACCTTGGCTTATTGAAAAAGCTGCTTGAGAGTGCAGAGCATGACAGGCTTATCGCCTCTTCACCCCTTGCACAAGTCGAGCTTTACAAGCTGTCTGACGCCGAGGCTCTGCCATTTTCTCGCGCAGAGCTGGCAAAAATTCTCTCCTACAAAGAGGCTTGCTATGAAGCAAGATTACTTGTGATGCTCGGCGCAACAACAGGTTTGCGTATCAGTGAGTTGATTGCCCTTGGTTGGGAAGACGTTGATTTTAAAAATCAGTGTTTACATGTCAGACGAGCCAAGCCACTCGCCAAAGCACCTTTCAAGGTAACCAAAACCAAATCGTCACAGCGCAAGGTTGAGCTGAATACTCACGCTATCTCTGCCCTTAGAGAGCTTGAAAGTGTAGTGGTCAACTAAATCCGGACACTTTGTTAGGCCAATTCTCGGCTTTAGCGGGCGGCACCCCATCATTGTGCTGATGCGGGCGCTGCCAGTTGTAGTAATCCATCAAAAACAGACCCACGTCTCGCCTCGCTTCTCGAGCAGTCATGTAGCCTGTTGATGGGATCCATTCTGTCTTTAAGCTCCGGAACAAGCGCTCCATTGGCGCATTATCCCAACAGTTGCCACGGCGACTCATACTCTGTGTTATCTGATAACGCCATAGCCGTTGTCTGAACTTCCGGCTCGCATATTGGCTACCTTGGTCTGAGTGAAACATGACTCCACGAGGGCATCCTCGTTGCTGGTAAGCCATATCTAGGGCTTTCACAACCAAGTCCGCATCAGGCTTTTCTGACATCGCCCAACCTATGACTCGCCGGGTATGAAGGTCGATAACAGCAGCCAAGTAGTGCCAACGACTGCCAGCCCAGACATATGTGATATCTCCGCACCAGAATTTATTAGGTTCGACAACGTCGAACTCCCTTTCTAGTCGATTCGGGATATCCGGTCGTTCCATTTGCACTGATTTATAAGAATGAGAGCCAGGTTGCTTAGACAACAACCCTGCTTCTTTCATCAGGCTACGCACTTTGAAACGACCAACCTGATATCCCAGCTCCTGCATCATTGACTTTAGCGAACGACTCCCTGCAGAACCACGACTCGCCTTGAACAGGCGACGAAGCTCACTTCGGAGTTTTAGTCGCTCAGGATCGACACTACGTTTCCGGGCCTTGTACTCATAGAAACAGGACGTGGAAATACCGAAAGCGGAGCAGACCAGTTCAGTGGACTCTTGCTCTCTTAACTGGTCTATCAGTGCGTACGTTCGAACTCGTCCGCCATCAAGAGAGCTGTTGCCTTTTTTAGAATCGCTTTTTCTCGTTCTAGCCGGTTGATGCGGGCCTCAAGCTCTTGAATCTTCTGCTGCTCAGGCGTCAAAGCCTTGCTGCTGGGAGTTTTACCATCACGCTCGGCCTGAAGTTGACTGACCCAGCGGCGGAGTACTGTCTCCCCAACATCCAAAGATCGACTGGCCTCAGCAACCGAATAGCCTTGATCCAGCACTAGGCACGCGGCCTCTAATTTAAACTCAGCAGTAAATGAGCGACGCTTTCTAGTCATTAAACACCTCTTGTTACGGTGGCAAGTTTACCACCTAAAGTGGTGTCCGGAATCATTAAACCACTTCATCCACATCAGGCGCTTAAGATGAGAACACCTGCTGAGGTATATGCTTTAGCAGCTTAAGTTGTCTAATTTTAGCTGGGTCATTACAAAAATTCACCCCGCTATCTTGTTGTATCTACTAGAAAACGGAACTTTTAGCCAAAAAAACAAGGCATTAAGGTTGTTTGAATTTCAAAAAAATGCGGGTATCCTTAATTTTGTTCTCAATAAAAAATATTTAATTTCCGATTCTCGGTATTTCCCCTCATCATTTTTTAAACTCGATTTGACGCTTTTCCTTTTATCAAACTGGCTTTGCTTCTCAGCGGCCTGCAAGGTTGCTGAGGCCAACTAATAACATTTGTTATCAAACAAACAAGAAGCCAAAATTTTTTTGAGTGGGTACTCTTTGTTAGTAATGCAAACAAAGGCTGTGAGAAAATCCATCAAACATAACGGCCTCCGGACAGAAGTAAATATGAGGGATAACACTAACTAGGCCTCGGATAATTAGGAAAAGTATCTTTAAATCTTTAACACTTGTTGCAACTTTTTTGATGATTTTCGCTAACTGAGAGGTGTGATGTTATCTTCTTATCCGGCGTTGAAGGGATTATGGTTGAGAAAAGCTTGGTAAAGGACGACTCTATACGTGTTCCATACTCCCTTCTTGCTCGAACAATAACCGGATGTTCTTACTTTGACAACTCGAGAAAAGAGGGAATATTGCCAAATAACGAACGATGCCGACTCTTATACTCTGGCATCGTCCATCTTGCAGTTCAATCTATTAATTTGTCCAGTAACACCTTAGATAACTAGTCTAACAAAATAGAAACGGAGTTAAACATTCCCATAGCAGAACTCTACCCCTATTTAGTTTTTTCCACTTGCCAAGCCCTTAAACCCTCATAACTAAATCCTAGGTAAAAGCTTACTTCTGAGTTGACATCATCTGTAATGAAATCACTTTTAGGTACAAAAAACGCGTCAAAACCATTCACGCGAATTGCACCTTTCTTTTGGTTATCCACTGAAGTGATTATTCCCGTGACTCGGCCAAGTTTATGTTTGTTTGCAAAGAAACCATCCCATTTGCCAAGTTCATGAGCATTAACTAGTGGAAGAGTTCTTTTAGTATCTGAAGAAACCCATTCAAACGATTTCTTGCTTGTTGTTGAAACGGGAATGTTACGCCTGCATTTTTCTATATAGTCCTTTGCCTTCTGTTGACTACTTAGAACACCTTCTCTATAGCTAAAATAGTGCAAAATATATAAGTAGTAAGTAGCATGAACAGATTTTCTTAATCGCTCCCAAACTTCAATTTTATCTATAGCCTCATAGTAAGAAAAACTAGGTGACATACGGTAAGCTCGGAACCAATGTTTAATATCGCGGTCATCCCCCCGGTTACTTGCAATATTGATTTCCATCAAATCTACGATCTTATCCAAATTTTTATCAGACAAACCGGATTCTTCATGAACTTTGAAATAGGTACTCGCCAACAGTCGCCTTGTATTAGTATGGTCGATATCTTTGTGTGATGTCATCAAGTTTGTCAGCCCTTCTATCAAACCCTCTTTATCATCATAAAACTTTGGAACTTTCGATATGGTTTCTTCAGCATGATGTGAGATTTTGTCCTCATCCTGTATACGCTTCAGTTCTGTAATTGACCACTCCAGCTCTTCTAGTTCTTCACGACACCATTGAGATGCCTCGTTGTTTTGCTTAAAGAAATCGCAATAGGTGTGTTTTTTACCCGTATCAACTGGCTTACTCTGCCTATAAATAGCTTCCACCGCTCCTTGGATTAACTTCGTGTATGAAACCAAAGCATGCTCAGATTTCCAACCACGATCATACGCTGTCATAAAGAACTCCCGCGATAATTCATAGTTATCCTCAATTTTGTCGATCACATCAACTGCTCTATAGCGGAGTCCTGTTTCTAAAGTAGGATTACTTTTAATGTCACGTATAGTTTCTTTCACTAAATTACTATAAACCATTGCTAGACCGTGATAGTGAACTTCACTTTCAGGATCTAACTCGATTGCTTTTTGGAAATAGCCTATCGCTTCTTTGCTGTCGCGTTGTGGGTCATAATTAATATGTCGACCCAAATGACTGAAGTAATGGGCATTATCAGGGAAACTATCACATAGATACTTAAGCACTTTATGCTGTTTATTTGAACTTTTAATATCGCTTAATAACTCAGAGAATTTTCCTTTCCCTCCATTTTCTTGATTTACTTCGGACTTACGTGCAATAAACAATCCTTGCAATATTTTCTCAGTTTGTTCTTCATCGCGAAGCTTTTGGGTTCCAAGAATACTAATCAGCTCAAGGCAGGAATCCTGAAACCTAGTCGCGTAACCCATTTCATCATCTTTATCAAGTAACCTAAATATAAGTTGGCGTGCTATCACGGGGTGGATAATACGCACCGATGCATCCTCAACTAAAAACAATGGGGCTGCACTTGTTCCAAACACTTCTTTAACTCTGAATACGCTGGTTGGAGCCCTACCTAGTATGACATTTATGAAAGATATAGGGAGATTATCCTGTGTATAATGTGAGATTAAAGAAAGCCATATCAATAGCTTCTTTCTGTCTTCAAGGATCTCACATGTCGAATTCTGAATAAACGAATCTATGCTCTTGTACTCTTCTTCGAAGGTAAAGAAACCGTAGAAAAATGGTTGTCGATACTCAACCATATTATCGTCATTGGTAAGCTTATCTAGTAATTCAAATCTGTCAGGATTTGCAAGTGCTCTGTAGTAGCGATGGAATGCCTCTGCATCTTCATTCTTAAGTGGACAAGGTATACTTAGAACTGAGTGGTTTCTATTAGTAGAGTGGTTTCTATTAGTAGAATGCTCACCACGTTCTGACTCCAATAATACATGAATGACACCGCGAACCTTTAATTCATTGGTTAACTTGTCTTTTTCAGTTGAACTTAAAACCGTACCATCGACAATAATAACGAGTGGTAAGTTCGTGAGAATTGATATTTGCTCTACATACTCATGGATATTAGTACTGTTTTTTACTACCTCTATAACAGGCCAATCATTTTTTAGGCGCCACGCTACCTTTTTAAGGACAGTACTACCACCGGCTCCAGGCTTATGGTATACAGTGCACTTTTCATAACTATTTTTGACTAGCGCTTCAACTACTTTTGATTGTACTTTTTTATCAATGGATAAATCGATAGCAAGGTTTTGCTCAAGTTCAGACCAAGATATTTGATGTCCTCTATGAAATTGACCAATATTACTTTTTTGATCAGCCATACCAGAGTGCAGTATATTAATGCATTTAGAACTAGCTGCATGAAGATCCTTGGGGACTTCTATTTTAGATAGCTTATTGCCACTTGTGCTTCTCACCGGAATTAGAACTTTATCATCGGCAGAAGGCATACTGTAATATTGAGATATGCTGCGAGTAAATTCCGTTAGTTGACACTTAAAACACTTTATATCATCTAGCTCGAGAGCCCTTCCAAGCTCTTGGTATGCGGTCATTTCGATATCATCACCACAAATAACAATAACTTTCAGCTGTTCTTCTAAGCTTTCGTCCAGAGCTTCGAGAATATGTTTAACTTTATTAATGTCCTCGTTTTCCGCTACCACGACTAAATTTACTGGTAAGACAGAGGTACGCCTCGCAAACCCTTGACTTAGAACTCTCAGCCTTGAGGCTGCATCTCTACGCCATTCTTTAAAACTGCTGTACAAAGATTCACTATCCAGTTCATGACCATTAACGCTAAGCCAAATAAGAATATCCATTTCAAGGTTGTTATTTATTTGCCTTGGCAAGCAATGTTTCCAAGCAATACTTTCAGATAAACGTCGTTTTGATTTGTCATGTAAACCATCGCCATGTACATCAAAATCGAGTACCAGATTCCAAGGTAAAGAAGTCATCCATTGACTATCATGCGAAGGCAAGGTGCGCAATTTTTCGCCAGCCAAGAAGATATATTTCGCCTTGTGACGGCTAAAATAGTCACATTCGCTCCAGATGGTTTGGATGGTATCTTCATCCTCTAGAGGCACAATAAGTGTTGATTGGGCAATTGCTTTTGGTTCACTCACTGAGATATTTTTGGCTTTTAACAGGTGATGAAGATTTGCAGCGGCATAAATAAAAGCGGATACTTTCATTTTATTAGAAAGTACTTCATCGTCTGCTAAGCGGCCTTTATTTGCAAAATTAAGACCAACGGCGATCCTAGCGAGTATTAATTGGTTATAAACATCTTCAATTCGGTTCTCATAGTGGTCTATTGCCCACTTTCTTATGTTTTTTCGATAGGTATGAATTTGCAATACACGAGTCAAAATGTCTCCATTCAAGCCAACTGGCTCGGGCTGCTCACACTCCTCAATGTTACATAGCAAGTCAGTTACTTTAATCCATTCTTCCATTGGTGTATCAGCGTGATTATTGAGTAACAATGAAAACTCAAGATAGGCATGATCAAAGAACATAGGCATTTGTGGTTTAAATTGTTCAAAGTCAATCAAAAACTCACGTTGCTTCCCCTTGTCTAGCCCTCCGTACAAGCAGTTATGACCATGTAAGTCACCATGCATACATCCCTCTAAGGGTCTCAATCTTATTTCACTAAGTCGTGAGTGACTATTTGCTGCGTAGTAATAAGGGTTGGGAAATGAATTGCTCGAAAAATAAAATGACTCTGATTGTGGTGAGATAGATAGCAAGCTATCCAATAGTTTTGGTAGTCTACTACCATCACTAATACGGTAGTCGAGCCACTTAAATAGAACATCTTGTGCAGAACACTCATCTGCAATTTTGTCGTTATGCCATTGGGTTAGAAGCAGTTCAGAAACACTGCACATAACGTTTGTCTGTGTAGTATGATCAACACTTGCTAACTCTTCAGTTAGTCCTAATCCACTACCTGCAATGGTCATAATGAAAGCAGATTGATTGTCACCATCTACTTTTTTGATTAGCTTAGGAATATGTTGTTCAGCAAATTCAGGCAATATTGTAGTAGCAAGTTGATGTGCTTCAAACTCATTTTTTGAGTATTCAGTACTGTTAGTACTGTATTTTATTATGGCAAACCCCGAATAAGCTGGGCTTTCAATAGTGATGTCACATAAATAAACTTCATCACCTGATTTACCTGACAGTTTTTTCTTGAGGTGAAATTCTCTGGCTTTGCATTGTTCCCTGACAAGGTCTTGTAAATTCTTGTAATTATCTTCAATATCCATATATTACCTAGCTCAAATATTTTGTTATTGTTCCGTCTGCCGTTGTTTTTAACCCGCAATGGAGTTTGAAACCAGTTATAGCTGCTAGTTCAACCTGTGAACACTCTTAACACAGTACGACAACCAATTATACTAACGTATGTATTCAGGTAATAGTGTGCGTCAGCTCCGAATTAAGCAACGCACTACATGTGATCCTTAACTTTTCTAATCTATTACCCTACCTGTTCCTATTACTTCTTTTTTATTAATTAACCTGTTAGCTCTATGCGACAGCTGTTACGGATTAATCCATTCAGTAATGCATCCGCAACAGTGACAATCCTAAACAGCAGTACGAGACGTCGACGTGTCTTAACAAGGGCTGCGATGCAGAACCACTACCAGTGAGAATATCTGGTTCGGTCATTTCCCCAAGTATCCATTTATGTAATTGCGTGCGTATCAAAAAGAGAGGTAGATGATTCAACACTACACAGTTGGATTCACATGAGCTATTGTAACCTAAACCTTGACATCCCAACCTCGTTCTATATAGTCATCAAGGTAAATCAATTGTTTAACAAGAAGTTCGCCCAAAGACTGTAATTAATTGAAAGTTAAATGCTTTTAGAGTTTCTGAGTGCTAGAGATAAAATTCAAATCCCTATCTCTCCGCCACATTGTAAAAGCCGCTGATTTCATCAGCGGCTTTTTTCATTTTGAGCGGCTCTACTTCACGTTAAGTGAGAAAAGCCGACAAGAATGGGATTTAGGTGCATATCGCCAACTCTCATTAAAGAAATCCCCGCTTTTCTTACACTTTTATTGTGTCTATTCTTTATAGTAACTCGACTCTTCTTATGAGGTAGTGTCGTTACTATGCAACCGTCCGTTAAATTGCAGCCTTTGGTGTATCGCAGTTTCTTTCGTAGCTCCTTAATCCCATTGTTGGTGATTGAGCTTTTGTTGCTGACCCTGTATTTCAGTATTAACGCCTACTTTTCAGAAAAAACCCGTTCGACTCTGATTGAAGAAGTCACCCTTTCGCTCAATGAAATCACCGCCAACGAAGCACTGCGCGTGAACCTTCAGTTGCAAGCGGTCTCGCGTTCAGCGCAGCTCCTTCAGACCAACCACCAGCAGTTTTTTACTCAAGCGATTTGCACCTTGCCTCATGGTGAGCCTGATTTTGCGGTGCACGCCAACGGCGCGATGTACAAAATCAACGCCGTCGGTGCCAGCCTTTATTATTCTCGAAGCACTCCAATTGGCGAGGTGCAACAACAAAAGGCACGTTGCAGTGAAGCGCTCGACCCACTGTTGATGACCATAGTCGACACCAATCCGGCCATCGTTCAGGCGTACATCAACACTTGGGATGACATGAATCGCCTCTACCCCTTTATGGACGATGCGCCCAGTCAATATGGGCCAGAGATCGACATGGAAGCGTTCAATTTTTACTATGACGCAGACGCCGAGCACAACCCAAGTCGCGGCCCCGTGTGGACAGAGGTCTATTTAGACCCCGCCGGGCAAGGTTGGATGTTGTCGAGTTTAGTGCCCATCTACAATGGCGAGGTGCTGGAAGGGGTCAGCGGTATCGATGTGACGGTCGAGTCTTTTATCGATCATGTGTTGAGTCATGAATACCCTTGGCAGTCCGCCTCTTTTGTGATTGACGAAGCAGGGACCATTCTCGCCTTGCAGCCTGAGGCTGAGCGCCTGCTTGGTCTTACCGAGCTGAAACACCACGATTACCAAGCTAGCGTCACCGATACTGTGACCAAGCCCGACGCCTTTCAGCTCGCCGCTCTCACCACATTGCCCAGCGATATTGCTCGCCTCTCTTCACAGCCTCGTCAAATCGAGTTAGCGGGCCGTAATTACCTCGTTGACACTAACCTCATCGAAGAGACCGGATGGAAAATCATCACCCTTGTCGATATGGCGTCATTTCTCTCTCCCGTTATCAGCTTAACTCGCTTTTCACATCAGTTGGGGTATCTTGCTGTTGCGATAATGGTGTTGTTTTACTTTGCTTTTGTCTTGTATTTACAGTCCAAGTCAAAACGCCTCGCCGCAGAAATTTCTCGCCCGATTGAAGCGTTAACCACGGCCACCAGCAAACTGGGCAAACATTGGCAGTTGGGCGATCTGGTGGATACTCACGTGGAGGAGATTCATAGCCTCAATCGCAATTTCCAAAACCTGTTTGATGAGTTGAAATCTCGCACCGCAGAGTTGGTTGAATCCACCATTAATGTCCGCGTACAGATGCGCGAGAAAGAGTTGCTTGCTCAGCTTGCGCATACCGACACATTAACCGGCATGCCCAATCGACTTAAACTCGATGAAGTGCTTCAGCACCACCACAGCAAAGCCAAAACGGATACCCATACTTACAGCGTCTTGCTCCTCGACATCGACCACTTCAAACGAGTCAATGACACCTATGGCCACCAAACGGGCGACATCGTGCTGACCGAACTGTCTGACTTGCTGACACAAAACGTCCGAGATACCGATATTGTCGGCCGCTGGGGGGGCGAAGAGTTTCTGGTGATATGCCACGGTGGTGATCCCGCCACACTCTCAGACTTAGCAGAACGACTTCGCGAGGTGGTCGCTACCTTCTCCTTCACCGACATTCCCGCGTTGACCATCAGTATCGGTGTCGCCAGATATCACGATGGCGATGACATCAATACCCTTCTCTCACGCGCTGACCATGCGCTCTATCAAGCCAAAGACCAGGGACGTAACCGCGTCGTACTCGCCTCTGACTGATGGTTTCGAGCCACGGTACCCCTAGAGTCGATAAACAGCGATGAGAATGTGGACTTAATCCACTTGATTGCAATTACGTTATAACATAACATTTGCGACCAATTCTCATTAACCAACTTGGAAAACTCTCATGACACAACCTGTGGTCGTCGCCAACGCTCTGTGCGTCGAGTTCGCACACAACCCGGTTCTCAATGATGTTCACTTTAGCGTCCAACAAGGGGAAGTCTTTGCTTTGCTCGGTGGCAATGGCGCCGGCAAATCGACAACACTCAAAACCTTTTTAGGCACCGTCACGCCATCATCAGGCCATGCCGAAGTACTCGGTCTCTCAACCACCACTCATATTGATGAGATTCGTAGTAAAGTCGCTTACTTGCCTGAATCCGTCATGCTGTATGGGCATTTAAGCGGCCTTGAAAACATCGACTACTTTTTGTCTCTCTCGGGCGTTACTCGCTCACGTCCTGAGGTGGAACAAGCTCTTGCGCAAGTGGCGCTCCAGCCCAATGCCTGGCATCAACGCCTCTCCAGCTATTCCAAAGGAATGCGACAAAAAACCGCGATCGCCCTCGCGCTGCTGCGTGAAGCGCCCGTGCTGTTTCTTGATGAGCCGACATCAGGCCTAGATCCAAGAGCCATTGACGAGTTCAACCAGTTGATCAGTGCGCTTGCTAAACAAGGCACGACGGTGTTTATGGTCACCCACGATGTCTACGGCGCATGCCAAGTGGCTGACCGAATCGGCCTATTGGACAAAGGACGTATTGTCGGTCTGTTTGAGCGTTCAGAACAAGGCAGCATCGACACCGAGCAAGTCCACGCCGCGTTCGCGCAAAGGGGCTAAGCATGAAAACTCTCTCCCTTATTCTGTTTGATGAGTGGCGTTTTTGGCGTCGCAGCAAAGTTGCCGCTACGGTGCTGGTGATCGGCGTATTACTCACTCTGGCATCTGTGGTGGTCAATCATGTTGAGACACAACACGCCGATGCTGAGCGTCGCCAACTTCAGCAGTACTCTGAATCCCAATTTATGGCCCAACCTGACCGTCACCCACATCGAATGGTCCATTACGGTCACTACGTGTTTCGTAATCCCACGCCATTGAGTGCACTGGATCCTGGTGTTGATGCGTATACGGGTCATGCGATTTTTCTTGAGGGCCATCGCCAAAACACCGCGATGTTCGCTGAGCAAAACCAGTCTAGCGGCATGACGCGCTTTAGTTCTCTGTCTCCTGCCTTTTTGGTCCAGGTGCTGTTGCCACTGCTGATTGTGTTGGTCGGTTACAGTTGCGTCACGCGGGAAAAAGAGGCCGGTACCTTGACCGTACTCATCACGCAAGGGGTGAACGCTCGTCAACTGCTGAGTGGTAAGTTCCTGGCATTGGTCTTGGCCGGAGTCGTCATGTTATTACCCTTGATGGTTGCGAGCCTGCTCGCCATTGGCGAGGGTGAAAGTGTCTTGACCAGCAGCGCCTTTATCTCCGGTTACCTTGGATACATCGTCATTTGGAGTGCGTTGGTGCTGTGGGTCTCGAGCATGAGTCAGCGCAGTCACGCCAGCTTCGCCATATTGATTAGCCTATGGGTGGTATTTGCTGTGTTGATGCCGCGTATTGCCAGTTCAAGTGCCGCCACACTGGCGCCGGCGATGGGCAAATTGGAGACAGATTTTGGCGTGATTGAGGAGCTGCGTCAGCTTGGCGACGGACACAACGCCGCTGACCCTGCCTTTGAAAAACTCAAACGCGATCTCCTTGAACAATACCAAGTGGACGACATCGCCAAGTTGCCAGTCAACTTTCGCGGCGCCGTCGCCGCGTATTCAGAAGAGAAACTGACTAAGGTTCTCAATCGCTACGCCGAAGACAATATGGACAAAGAGCAAAACCAAGCGAACATTGCGCGCCAATTTGGTTGGTTATCGCCGACGGTCTCCATGGCCAATCTCTCAATGATGCTGGCCGGTACCAACTTGGAAACGCACCATCGCTTTTTACGCCAAGCCGAAGAGCTGCGTTTTGAGTTCGTTCAAGCGCTAAATCACGTCCACCTGCACGATCTTGATTACCAAACCGACGTGAACCGCTATAAAGACGACGCGACAGCCAAAGCCGCGCGCGTCGACGCTCACCACTGGCAAGTGCTCTCCTCTTTTACTTTTACGCCACAAGCGCCCAACGCCCGATTAGCCCAAAGTCTGCGATATGCGTTGCAAATGGGACTTTGGTTACTGATTCTGGCGGGACTTATCCGTTTCGCGACTAGGAGATTGATGTCATGATGTCTTTAACGGATCTCATCCGTGAAACCCGTTTTCTCGCTAAACAAGGTTACGTTGTCGGCTTTTTGCTGGTTGTGTTTGCCCTGACAAGCTTTGCCGTCGTTAGCGGCGTAAATGAAATTCGTGAGCAGCAAGAGACCTTAGTTCGCTTGCAGGCGAAGGATGCCACAGAGCGCGAACACATTCTCGCCGAGCAGCACGACTACGGCAGCGCCGCTTACTACAGCTTCCACCTCACCTACTCTGAGCCTCAGCCGCTTGCCTTTGCTGCCATGGGCCAGCGTGATGTGACTTCTTGGAAGCACCGCATCCGCATGCTAGCGCTCGAAGGGCAGATCTACGAAACCGACGCACAAAACCCGGAACTCTCCTTGGCAGGCTTTTTCGATTTTGCGTTTATTGTCAGCATACTACTGCCTCTGTTTGTGATTCTGTTGCTCCATGATTTACGGGCGGGAGAGCGCGAAGCGGGTCGCTACGATCTGCTGTTGGTGAGCGCTAAACGTCAAGGCTCGCTATGGGCGGCACGTGCGTTGATTCTCTGCACGGGACTTGCACTGGCCCTGTTGGTCCCCTTTACTCTTGGTGCATGGACGATGGCAGTGCCCATCACCCAAGTCCTCGCGGTGATGGCCATCGTGCTTGTCCACCTCGCCTTTTGGGCATGGTTAACCTTACTCATCGGAAAAACACTCACCCAGAAAGGTCAGCGCTCGGCGCGCATTGCCTCAGCTTTGCTTGGTATTTGGTTAGCCTCGACGGTGGTGGTGCCCGTGGTCAGTGATAGCGTGATTAACCACACCATCACAGGTCCAAGTGGCGGCGACATCGTACTGCTGCAACGCGAAGAGGTAAACGGTGCGTGGGACAAACCCTTTTCTGATACTTGGGCGTCATTCTTAACTACCCACCCAGAATGGGCGCAAGCAACCGATATGCAATCACTGTTCGAATGGAAATGGTACTACGCGTTTCAGCAAGTGGGCGATCAAAAAGCCGCGCCACTGTCACAAGCGTATCGCCAAACACTACGCGAACGTGATGCCGCCGCTGGCTATGCAGCGTGGCTTTCGCCTTCAACGCTCACCCAACGTTGGATGACATCGCTAGCAAATACCGATGTCAAAGCGAGCATGCGCTACGAGCAACGTGTGCGCGATTTCCACCAATCGCTGAGACACTTCTACTACCCGCTGCTGTTTGGTGACGCGCCATTTAGCCATGATGAACTGAAGGCCATGCCGGTTTTCTCTGACGAGGGCTAAGGCTCGCTCACTCAAGCAATGAGCGAAAAAAAAGGCGCAGAGCAATCACTTGCCTGCGCCTTCTTCATAAATCTGCTCAGCTAAAGCTGATTAATGTCTTCAAACGATCCTTGAATGTAAGAGCCGAGATGAGTAGCGTAGTGTTCACTTTCAATCAGCGCCAACAACTTGTTTTTAAGCTCCACTGGATAGAGACGTTTCTCTGCCAACTGTTCAATCGGCACCCACTCGACGCTTTGAATAAACTGCTCGTCATTCAGCCCTTTAAGGTTCTCTAAGTTCGGTGTGCCTTGATAATGGGTGATGTGATAAAAGAACTCGGCATGGTAGCGATGATTTTCCGTTTCAAGAAACTCGCGCACGCACACTAGCTCACCCACTTTCACGCTCAGCCCCGTCTCTTCAACGAATTCACGTTCAACACACGCCTTAGTGCTGCGATCAACCGATTCCATGCCGCCCCCCGGCGGTATCCAGTATTCACCGGTAAAATCGTTGACTCTGAGCAACAACACGGCGCCTTGATCGACCAGTATGCCCGCGGCACGTATCCTGTGTTCCATGACTAATCCTTGTAAACATCCATTGCAGCTTGAATCAACTGAATGTGTATCGGCACTAAATCCTCATGACGAGTGCGATAACCACCACCGACGACGCAGGCAATCGGCACACCTCGCCTCGTCGCTACTTCAAACATAGCTCTATCTCGTTGATATATCGCCTGTGTTGAGACATTAAAATACCCCAGTTCATCCTCTTGGTGAATATCCACACCGGCATCATAGAGAATAAAATCAGGCTGATGCAGATTCACAGCCATCTCGACCACGCTAGTAAAGTGACTTAAAAATGTCGCATCGTCTGTGCCCTTTGAAAGCGCCACATCAAGATTAGAATCCGGTTTGCGCGCCGGAAAGTTCTTGTCGCAATGAAACGATAGGGTAATGATCTCCGCCTCATCTCGACACAAGGTCGCCGTGCCATCGCCGTGATGCACATCGCTATCAACAATAAGCACAGTATCCACATGCTCATTGGTCAAGGCTCTTTTGGCCGCGATCACCAAATCGTTGATCAGACAAAACCCACTACCAAAATCATAATGCGCGTGATGGTAGCCGCCGCTCAAATGAATCGCCACGCCTCGCTCTAGCGCCGCGTCCACCGTTGCACAGGTACCCCCTGCCGAAGTGAGGGTGCGAGTGATCAGTTGCTCACTCCAAGGAAAGCCAATACGGCGCATTTGGGCAGCAGGCAGTGCGCCGCGACACAAGAGATCAAGATATTGGTCGCAATGGGTACGCGCGGCTTCCTCCATCGTGATGGCACTGGGCGTGACCCAATCGATACGGTGCTGCCAAGGCGCTTGCTTGCGTATCGCCTCATACAGATAGCGATATTTGTTGATCGGGTAACGATGCCCATCAGGCAAGGGTAAATCGGAGTAGATCGGGTGGTATATCAGGGGGATCATGAGGACAACAAACACGTAACCATAACGCCCATGCTAGCAGCTCACGGGCGCAGGGAAAACGACTATCGATAGATGGACTTGGTGGATTGTCGAATCATCAAGTCTATCGGTGGTAAACGAGCCTCATGTCGTTCGCCTGACAACAAGTTCAACATCGAACGCGCAGAGACGGCGCCTATCTCTTCAATCGGCTGACGCAATGTAGTTAAAGCGGGCGTAAAGTATTGAGAGGTGGGCAAATCATCAAAACCGACGATGGAGACATCCTCTGGCACTCGAAAGCCGTGGTCAGTCAGGGCTTTCATTGCGCCATAGGCCGTTTGATCATTAGCGGCAAACAACGCAGAGAAATGCACTTTAGATTCAATCAGTTCAACCGTTTTCTCATACCCTGTTTCAGAGCTGAAATCGCCCTGTTTGATCAATTTTGGATTGGGTTTGATTTGCGCTTCAGTTAACGCTTTCTTGTAACCGGCAAAGCGTGCCCCCGAATCTGGTTGACTGGAGAGCCCTTTAATGTGGGCAATATTCACATGGCCAAGTTGCAACAGGTGCAGCGTTGCAATATATCCGCCCAGTACATTATCTAGATTCAAGGAGCGAACGTTCTCCCCTTGAATGTCATAGCCTACCGCGACAACCGGAATGGATTTCGCCGTGGTGAGAATCGACTGCTCGCTCAAGTTGCCCGTCACAATGATGATGCCATCGACGTTGCTTTTCATCAGGTACTCAAGCGCATGAACCTCAAGCTTATTTTGCCAATGTCCAGTCGCTAAAACCAAGGAGTAACCTTGCGCCAGCAATACATTCTCCATGTCATTGAGAATACGACTGGTGTAAGGACTGTCAGGATGCTGAATCAGCACACCAATCGTCATCGAGCGACGAGTGGTGCTTTGCTGCATATGAAAATTGGGCTTGTAACCCAACGTGGTGATCGCCTGCTCGATCTTGTGGCTCTTGTCATCAGACACATAGGTGGTGCGATTTAAAAAACGCGACACCGTACTAGGCGAGACGCCAGCCAACGTCGCGACATCGTACACCGTGGGGGATTTTTTCTTCTTGTTTGTCATAAGGTTGCTCGGCTCATCATGAGTCACTCACCGTAAGTGGCTGAACTATAATGGGACTGAGTCGTGTACTCAATCCCAACGATTGCGGCTTTGTGAGGTTCAGGCAAAACTCAATGGCAACCAGATATGACATCGCTCTGCCTGCACCCACGTATGCGCGTCCCTCATTATTGGTACAGATAAGCGAAAATCATTCCCGGTCTGAAGTATCGCCCCGCGGTGTACTTTAACCCCGTGCTGAGTAACCACTTATGCAGGTCAGCGTGATCCGGCCAATTATCCTTAGCAGCAAACTCGTCAGACGCGAGAGAGCGAATAAACTCATCGATATCATCCGTCAGATTTGGATTAACACGCCCATCGCTAAGTAGATGACCTAAGTGTTGCAAATACGATACCCACTGCTGAGCGCGAGTCTTATCGATGTCAAATCGCTGCGCCATCGACTCTGGCGTCACCACGACCGAGCAATTGAAACCCTCTGGCGCGGCGAAAGGAATCTTCGCCATTTGGTATAGCGCCTGATAGACGGTATCCATCAAGGCTTCCGCTTGCGTTTGCTTACCCGCCAAACGCAGCGCGGTGGCAACACTGAATTGCACACCAATCCAGACATCTTGCGCTTGGAATGCCTCGTGAGGACGCCCGTCCGCTAAGGTCATATTCGCCACCCCCAGCTTAGGACTGTTGGCAACAAAGTTAGTTTGGTAGATAAAATCCAAAGTACGTTCAGTCCGCTGCGGCGCAAACAAGCGAGGTAGCCCCACCAATTGCAGGTAGCTGTCAGCCAGTAACGCATCACCAAAACTGTTATCTGAATCCTCCACCAGCTCAGCAAACTGAGGCGTAAAGGCGGCGGGTGCGCGGCTCAATAACTGCTGCTTCTTCACTTTACGCTGCGCCCTTTGGCCATCGTCACTCGCCTCGTCGACCTCATCAAGATACGTGTTCAACACCGCGGCATCGCTCACTGCGTCACCACTCACCGCTAACCCCAATCCTTGTAGCTCAGCCAAACCTTCTCCTGTCAGATGCTTGGCTTGGACCGGCGTAACGAAAAAGTGGTAATAGCCTTGCTTCTCATCCCATAAGGCACGTTCGAGGGTTGCCAAAGCGCGCTCGCTACGTTCATTGTAACCCTCGCTCAGCGCCGTCTCACCAACACATTGAGCTAACTCAGCTGCCGCGCGCAGCCCTGCGGCCCATAAGCTACCACAGTAGATAGAGATGCCATGAGACGACAGGTTATCAAACGTATCGTCCGTGCCACGTGTCAAAGGTAAATCCTCACCGGGGCCAATCAGTTGACTGAGGTACTCGATACTCTCTTTCACCGCCGGCCAGCACTGTTCCACCACCGCCTGATCGCCGGTTTTCTGCCAGTGGCGGTAGACCATCAGGATGTATTTAGGTGCGAGATCCTTCCACTCTTTGACGTTATGCCAACTGTAGGCATCTGGCTGAATATCGTAAGGGCTGCCAAGATCGTGGATCACCGCGCCGCGCTCGGCACGCGTGCCTTGGTATTTTTCGTCAACCAACTCAGCGTAAGGTTTGTCTTCATACTCCCAATAGCGCCGCAGAGTGTCGTCACTGGCTAAAATCGCCCGCGCAAAATGCTTCATCACCGCCCCATCGAGTTGTGGCAACAAATACAGCAGTGAGAACGAGCCGTAAAAATAAACATCCAGTGAATTAAAGAAGGGATAATCGACACACTCTTTGACCAGCAAGGTATCTTCGACGTCCCACACGGTTGATTCCGCCAGAAACGAGAGGCTGTTCATCGCCATCGTCGCGTAACGCTGGGCACTCTCTTGACCACTAAACTTGGCCACCGCCTGGTCATAAAAGCCTTGTTGCTGGGTGACAATACGCTGCTCTATCTCTGAAAGCTTAGGCAAGGTCTGCGTTAATATCGTTTCAGCGCGCGATGGCTCAGGGAAGTAGCGAGCGTACGCTTTGTGGCTTTGCCAACCGTCGAGAAGGATTTTGCTGTGATCCATCACTTGCGCGAAACGCAGCGATTGCGTTTCACCCGGCTCAAGCTTCACCTGAACACAAACTAGAGCACTGAGTGGCTCACGGCCACTGTAGATACCGCGGTCAAAATGATCATTGGTTCGCCCTGTATGCAGTGCACGCCACACTTGTTGCTGCGCCTTGCTGGCGTAAACCTGTGATTTAAGCGACACGGTTATCTTGCCCGCTTGAACTGTGCTCGCTGACGCTTGAACGCCGTAGATCACCTCGCCTTCAATATCACTGGCATACGGTGAGTTGGACGCCAAGCGCACACCACTGAACTGCGTCTCACCTTGATCAAGCACAATCGGTTGATGCTGATGCCCAATCGGGTTTTGCACCAAGTGACAACACGAATCTTGTACGCCATCTCGTGCCTTTTGGTAGGTCGCTCCCATCAAGTTATTCAGCGGCTGAACCACGGTGACCCACTGAGCTTTACTGCTGCGGTTGGTGAGCTGAAATTGGTTCCAGTGCAAAGGTAGACTGCAAAGTTCTGGGGCATCTTTCACCACAGGAGAGACCACTTGGCGAGTTAACTCAATATCACCGAGTCCATGATAGTCATACTCCGCCAACGGATACAGCGCCCGATAATGCACTCGACTGGCGTCAACAGAGGGCACCACTGAACCACGCTTCGGTGTCAATGACCACGCGTGGGTCGACCCATTGACCAACAAACCATTAAAAAAGTCGATCGCGACCAGTAGCTGAGTCTCAACGCTTGTCTCGTCAGCCTGAATTGCCTGGTGCGTTGCAGCGCTAAATTCAATATTCCAGCGTAGAAAGTGCTCTTTGTTGTTCAAGTAGAACTGACCAGACAAAATGGTCTCCCTAATTAAGGACAATAGCTCACCTTTATTCTTACATTGTGATATCTCATGTAAAAATATCGCTGGATAGTAATTTAAATACAGTTTCGCTTCAGAAAAATCCGGTATATCTAGATTCTCAACGTGATATTCATCCATCACAGAAATATAGAAATCGTTGAAGTAGATATCATCCTCTTGGCAATCAATAAATATACCAGGAATGAAACTAAAATTCGGCGTTTTACCTTGCGGCGTTAAGGTGAAGGTGTTGCCAATACCACCCACCGCCATCCCTGTATTTTCAGGGGTGGTTGAGATAGGCGTATACCAAGGCTGGATAAATTCAACGGCGTTGCCTTTACTGCACAGAACATCCGATGGACCAAAATATGAAGTGTATGGAATTTTATTTATCATAATGTGAAAACCAACATTGAATATTTATATTCATCAATTAATATCGTCTTCAAAGGAGATATTAATATGTTTAAAATCGTTAAAGGGAAATTTGGAGATTTTCACTCCACAACACTCTTAAATTCAAAACTCGGCATCTGCGTCGAAATTATTCAAGACTTTGGTGCCATTATTAACCAATATCGGGTCAATCATAGTCCTTTCTCATTTATTGTTGGCTACCAAGACAGTCAAAATGTGATTCAATCTCACCCTTTTTTCTCTCGTAGTGCCAAACTGTTTCCCTTCCCTAACCGCCTAAAAAACGGTCAATATCACTACCGAGGCCATGACTACAGATTACCGGCGAACTTTCCTTGGTCTAAACATGCCGTACATGGCCTACTTTACAATCAACCGTTTCAAGTCGTTGAGACCGATGCACAAGAGCACTTTGCCACGGCGCGTTTTCGCTATGAGACCGGCCATCTTGCCGACGGTTTTCCGTTCGCTTTCCGGCTCGACGTCTGCTATCACATTGATGAGACTGGCCGCCTTCGCTGTTATACCGAGATCACCAATACCGGCGAATCCCCTTTCCCTTATGGCGATGCTTGGCATCCTTATTTTTCGCTCGGTGATTCACTGGCACAGTGCCAACTGAGCCTAAGCCCTCATCAAGAGGTCGTACACCGCGATGATTTACCCACCGGCGAATACACGAGCAACACCGCCCTCAGTATCCCAACGACGCTCGCCGATGTCACACTCAATCATTGCTATCGATTTCATCAAAGCAGTGATCAATCGCTCACCCTAACCCGAGCGGATCAACAAGCCCGTCTCGACTACCAGCAAGGGGCAAATTACCCTTTTATTCAGCTCTACACGCCAGCGTCGGAGCCGAGTATTGCAATTGAACCTATGTCATGCCCTGCTGATGCGTTTAACAATCACATGGGTTTATTGGAACTTAATCCCGAGCAAACCGCGCAGTTTGAGTGGCAGTGCCACGCACACTATCAGCCACGGAACTGATGCACCATCGTCGGGGAGGCTAACCTCCCCGAGCATTGGTTAGCCTAGCGTCACCTCAATGCGGTGGTCACCCGCCGCCAATACGGGCACTTTATTGCCCTCGACACGTTCACCGTTGACACGTAACTCAGCCACCCCCTTGCTCACCCGGTTAGGGTTGTCGACATGGATGTGGTACGTGGCGCCGCGAAACTGTCGAGTCACACGAAATTCTGGCCACGCTTTGGGAATGCAGGGATCGATGATCAATCCATCGATGTCTGGTCTTACGCCCAAAATCCACTGTGTGCCCGCGACGTAAGTCCAAGACGAAGTGCCCGATAGCCAAGCATTGCGTCCCAATCCAAACTGCGGATGCTCATCACCCAGAATGTTTTGTGGGTAACAGTATGGCTCCGATTCGAATGTCTCAATCACATCATTTTTCGAGGCAGGATTGATTTGACGATAGTACTGATACGCACGATCACCATTGCCCATCTTCGCCTCAGCAATCATCACCCAAGGGTTGGCGTGCAGGAAGATGCCGCCATTTTCTTTCGCCCCAGGTGGATACGTCGAGACGCCACCTAAGTTAGGATCAAAGCCGTTGTAGCCCGGCGTTGACAGCTTAATCCCATTGGCGGTATTGAGTTTCGAGTAGACAGAATTCAACGCCGTGGTGGCACGCTCGCCATCAGCAAACCCGGAAATCACTGGCCAGCTTTGACCATTAGTGTAGATTTGCCCTTGCGCGTTGATGTGTGAGCCAATTGGCTGACCTTGCTCATCAAAATAACGGATAAACCATTCGCCATCCCAGCCACATTCGTTGACGGTGGATTTCATCTGCTCGTACTGCGCTTGGTATTGCTGCGCACGTTGCTCGTCACCCCGTAAGCGACACAAATCAAGCATATCCAACAGCGCTTTACCGTACATGTTGGCGACCATCATCGACTCGGCGCCAGTGGGTAAGTTAACCGTGTCATTCCAATCTGCAAAACCCAGTAGCGGCAATCCGTGTTGACCGGTATTGCTGCGCGTGAACTCTATCGCTCGGCATAAATGCTCCCACACTGAGGCAGATTCAAGCGGCTGACCCTGTTTATCTTTTTGATAAAACGGGATCGATTTGTCGAGAAACGCACCGTTGCCTGTTTCTTTGACGTATTGGGTGACCGCATAGATGATCCACAAGTGATCATCGCCATAGTAATCCGGTCGGTCTTCTTCTTCTCGCGAGTCACCGGCATTGGCTTCCATCGTAGAGGGGAAGAACTGGTGCATCGCGGAGCCATCTTGGTTTTGGACCGATAAAAGACGCTCAATAAACTCACGCGCCTCTTCCGGCATATGGGTAATCACGCCCAAGGTATCTTGTGATGAGTCTCGAAAACCAATACCACGCGCACCGTAGCCAAGCTGATACAGAGACAAGTAACGTGACCAGTTCTTAGTAGTATGACACTGACGCGGGTTGTGGATGTTCAGCATCGAGTTCATCGCCGGATCGGGCGTTTCTACCTGAACGGTCGCAAGGTAGTCTTGCCAATGATCGGCTAGCTCAGCAAAGGCTTTATCCACTTGGGAGTGATCGCGGTATTTCTCCAGCATGGGCGCGGCGTCAGCCAAACTCGACATTTGCGTCAGTTGCACGACGGTGCGCTCACTTGCTTGAGGCTCAATCCAACCCAAACGCAAATTGAGCGCGCCGATGTTGTCGCCACGTAAACACTCGCTGTTGCCCAGTTCCTCTGCAAACAACTTCTCTGGCGCGGCCCAACTGCCATAACCGTGATTACCGAGAAACACTTGGCGGTCGCCATCGAATGAGGTCGCCACTCGGTCGGCGGTCATCAAGTTGACGGCATAATCGCGCTTCATAAATGCGTATTGCTCTAAGACGGTATGACCGCTCGCCTGTTGATGCGCATTGAGCGTCATCGTTTGCGGCACCCAGTCCGCGTTGACGAGCTGCTTAAGGGCATCAAAATGGGTAAATTCGAATACTGGCACAACATCTACGTGCAAAGCCTCGTCACTGATGTTGGTGATTCGGATGTCTTCGAGCAAGACGGGGGCATCTTTAGGTACAAAGAAGGTCGCCTCACAGCGTACCCCATACCCTTCGGCGATGATGGTGGTGTATGACAGCCCGGTATGGTTCTCAAACTTATCGAGAGGTTTAAGCGTCGGCGTATAGAAGGGTGAAAACACCTGAACATCGCCTTGGCGGTTGTTCACCTTTAGGTATAAGGTCGACCCTTTAAACTCTGAGTTAGGCAACTGAGCTATGTATTTGGTGATGCGGTTGAGGGCTGGGTCACCTTTACACAATACCACGCCGCCATTGCTGTCGACCAAGCCGCCAAACTCGAGTGTGCCCACGTAGTTACACCACTTGATTGGCGTACATGGTGTGGTGGCGACGTATTCTTTGTTGTTATCGTCAAAATATCCGAAATTCATGTCACTATCCCTGGCTCCCCCAAACCGAGGGAGCAATTCATTAAATCGTGTAATAAAGCGAATGAGATTCGCCGTGAGTGGCAGCCTTAGCTCGCGAGCGAGTTTTCGCTCAGCGCGTCAAACAGATGAATCGCGTCGAGATCGAGGTATAAAGTCAAATCCTTCACATCCACTTCTGCCGCTTGGGTTTCAACCATCAACGGCTGACCGCTGACCTCGGTTTTCAGCAAAATGCTGGCGCCGAGCAGCTCTTTGTCTTTAATGGTGACAGGAATCGGCAGCACGCGGTCATGGTCCACTTGCTCAGCACGCAAATGGATATCGGTTGGGCGCACACCAAAGTGCAGTGCGAGGTTTTTCGACGCGTGCGCTTTGAAACGCTCTGGCAACGGGATCTCGACGTCGCCTAGGGCAACAAAGAACGCCCCTTGCTTTTCAATCAACTTCGCATCCAACATGTTCATCGACGGGTTGCCGATGAACTGCGCAACAAATTTGTTGGCAGGGCGTTTAAAGACTTCGGTTGGCGTACCGACCTGCGCCACATAGCCATCTTTAAGAATGACGATGCGATCGGCGAGCGTCATCGCCTCAATCTGATCGTGGGTCACGTAAATCGTGGTGGTTTTCAGCTCACGATGCAGTTGCTTGATTTCTTCACGCATCACACCGCGAAGCTTCGCATCAAGGTTCGATAACGGTTCATCAAACAAGAACACCTTAGGTGTACGAACCATAGCACGCCCCATGGCCACACGCTGACGCTGACCGCCCGATAACTCTTTCGGTTTACGCTCAAGCAAAGGTTCGAGCTCAAGCATTTTGGCCGCTTTTCGCACTTCAACGTCGATGTCTGGCTTTTTCATCCCTTTCAGTTTGAGGGCAAACGCGATGTTCTCGTACACCGTCATGTGCGGGTAGAGCGCGTAGCTTTGAAACACCATCGCCAAATCACGATCTTTGGCGTCGATTTTGTTCATCAGCTTATCGCCGACAAAAATATCGCCAGAGGAGATGCTCTCCAACCCCGCGAGCATGCGCAGCGTGGTCGATTTACCGCAGCCAGAAGGGCCAAGGAACACCACAAACTCACCATCATTGACGGTAAAATCGAAGTGCTTTACCACGTCCACATCACCAAACGATTTTTTAATGTTACGAAATTCTACTTTAGCCATTAGTTGTTCTCCTCAGCGCGCTCTAGCAACATATTGCGATAGGCAATGGCGCTCTGTTTCAAAGTTCTTTGTTGAGTTTGGTAATCGACATGGACGATGCCGAAACGTTGGTGGTAGCCAAATGACCATTCGAAGTTATCCATCAGGCTCCACGCAAAATAACCATCGACGCGAACGCCCGCTTTGATAGCGTTGTCGACCGCTTCTAAATGCGATTGGAAGTACGCCACACGTTGCGTGTCGTCAACGCGGCCCTCGCAGACGTCATCATCACCGGCAGCGCCGTTTTCTGTGATATAGACAGGCGGTAGATTGGCGTAGCGCTCTTTAAAGCGAACCAAGAGATCCGTCAGACCTTGCGGATAAATTTCCCAGCCAATGTGGGTGTACTCCGACTCTTGCGGTTTGATGGTCTCAATCTCACCTTGCTCGTTGTAACGGGCAACGCTGCGGCTGTAGTAGTTCAGGCCAACGTAGTCCACCGGCGCTGAAATCACTGCCAAATCACCATCGAGGATCATCGGCATATTGGCGGCATGTTTTTCCATTACCACCGCTGGGTACTCCCCTTTCAGTACCGGATCCATGAACCAGTGATAACTCTCCGCTTCACAGTAATCCGCCGCGCCTTGGTCTTCTAGCGTGAGTGGGTATGACGGCGTCGCGTTAAATACAATGCCATGCAAAGAGGCCGGTGCATTGGCGCGCAGGATTGGCATCGCCAAGCCGTGGCCAAGCATCAAGTGATGAGACGCTAAAAAGCCCTCTTTATCCCCTTCGATACCCGGTGCATGAATACCCCAGCGGTAGCCGAGGAAAGCGGCAACAAACGGTTCGTTAAGCGTGGTGTAAACATCAATTTTGTTGCCAAAATACTCGCTGACAACTTGGGCATACTCAGCAAACTTGTAAGCGGTTTCACGATTTAACCAACCGCCCTTATCTTCAAGGTATTGAGGCAGGTCCCAATGGTAGAGCGTGACATACACCTTCAAACCACGAGCATGGCACTCATCGATGATCTGCTCGTAGAACGCCAATCCTTGCTCATTGACTACGCCGTCTTGTGGCAAAATGCGCGGCCACGCCATGGATAAGCGGTAAGCATCCACACCGAGACTTTGAATCATCTCAATGTCTTGTTTCCATAAATGGTAGTGATCGCAGGCGACAGCCCCGGTGTCGCCATTGTCGACTTTGCCTGGTACGGCGCAAAAGGTATCCCAAATAGAGGGCGTACGACCGCCTTCATGGATGCCACCTTCAATTTGGTAAGACGAGGTCGCCACACCAAAGACAAATTCCTTACTGCGTAATTTTGAGTCACTTGGAAGTTGATATTTATTCATTTTCTTACCTTATCTAACCTTTTACTGCACCCGACGTTAAGCCGCTGATCATCTGTTTTGACGCGAAGAGATACGTCACCACCAAAGGCAAAATGGAAATGGTGGTCCCCAGCATCACCGCGCCCCATGGCGTGTTAGGAATCCCTTGCACACTGCGCAGGGCTTGAGTAATCACGTAGTTTTCTGGTGTCGTCAGTACAACTAACGGCTGCATGAACATATTCCAGAAGAAGACGAACTGAACGATAGCCAATGTTGCCAACGCCGGTTTCATCAATGGCAAAACCACGCTCCAGTAAGTTCTAAACTCCCCCGCTCCATCCAGTTTAGCCGCTTCAAGCAACTCTTTCGGGATCGAGGCCACAACGTGCTGACGCATCAAGAAAATACCAAACGGCGTCGTCGTAAACGGCAGCCAAACCGCCATGTGGTTATCAAGCAAGCCAAGGAACTTGACGATCATAAAGTAGGGAATCAAGCTCAGTACGGGCGGGATCATCATGGACCCAACCAACATGCCGAACAGGATATTTTTGCCGCGGAACTTGAACACAGCGAAGGCATAGCCCCCCATGCTACAAAACAGTAGCGAAATCGTGGTGCCTAGGAAGGCGACATAAATCGAGTTAAACATCGCTTGCCAAAAAGGCATGATCTCTTGCAGTTTGGCGTAGTTGATCGCCAAGCTGTCACCAATGGCAAAGCTGATACCCGAACCAAAGATTTCGGTGCGGTCGCGTGTGGATAACAGCGCCGACCAAACAAACGGAAACACCGTCACAATCGCAGAGACAATCAGAATGATGCCCAATACGACCATCAGCACCTTAGTGAAAATTTCAATCGCTCGGTCGCTGGGCTTGATGGCTGCCCAAATCGACACTGGCGAAGTCGCAGAGTGAGTCGTCATGGTTATTGCTCCCCTAAGCCTTTTTTACCGAAGAAGAAGAATTGAATCGTGGTACACGCAGCGATCAAGGCAAACAGCAGCCAGGAAATCGCCGAAGCGGTGCCCATCTCTAGCCATTCCCAACCCACTTTGTAGAGGTACATGGAGATGGTGAGGCCCGATTGACCCGTACCGCCAGTACCACGTGTCAGAACGAACGGTTCTTCAAACAGCTGCAGGTTACCGATGATGGTCATGGTGACCGCGAAGAAGACAAACGGACGAATCATAGGCAGTGAGATGTTCCAAAAACGGCGCAGTGCGTTGGCGCCATCCATACGGGCAGCTTCTAGGATGTCTTTGGGTATGGTCATCAAGCCTGTGGTGTAGAGCACGATGTTGAAACCGGTGTATTTCCAAAACACCATGATGGCAATCGATGGTTTCACCATAGTCGCGTCATCTAACCAACGAATCGGCTGGTACTCATTGACCCAACTGAACGCCCAGCCAAACAGAGAACTGTCAGCCAACGCCATCAAGGTTTGGTTGATGATGCCGGAGTTTGGCGAGTACATGTTGAAGAAGATCAGCGATGCCGCAACGGTTGAGGTAATAAACGGCAGAAAATACGCTGACGTTAACCAATGACGAAGACGGTCACCCATTGACACCAAAATGTACGCCACAGGAATGGCGACAAGGTGCTGAGCCACACCGGATGTGATGGCTAACCACAACGTATTTTTCAATGAGCGCCAAAGCCACGGGTCGGTCAATGCAATGTAGTAGTTCTCATACCCCACATATTGCATCGCGCCGAGTCCTTCGACTGGGTTCCACTCATGAAACGAGAGATAAACAGAAAAAAGTAACGGGAAAATCCCAAATACAGAAAAAATAATCAAAAACGGCAATAGGAATCCGTACGGTGTAAGCGCTTTCAAATTTAGGCGAGAAAAAAGACTCTGACCGGTTGAAGTTTCCATGGCGCTGCTCGCTGCTTGATTCATAGTAACGACCTCTTACCTAGGGAGACGCAGAGTTGCGTCTCCCAAACTTAAAACAAACGTTGACTTACAGGTTGCGCGTACGACGCTTGATCAAACGCTCTGCTTCTTGCAGTGCGGTTTTGATGTCTTTGCCTTCATCCAGCACTTCCATCAACGCGTTTTCTAAGATGATAGACCGCGCGACATGGTCACCTTTTGCTGGCGCCACTGGCTTGATGTTCTTCGCCACTTCAGCAAACAACAAACGTGCTTTTTGTCCACCGAGGAAGGCCACTTCTTCTTGGAACAGATCGTCATCGTAGGTCGTCACGTTCGCTGGGAACGCAGCAATAGTTTCGAAGTGTTTGAGCTGCACATCACGGTTAGTCGTCATGTATTCAATCAACTTCCACGCTTCGTCTTGCTTAGTCGATTGTGTCGGAATAGACAGGAATGAACCGCCCCAGCTGCCGTAGATGCCATCTGGTAGGTTCGATACGCCCCACTTACCGGCGGTGTCTGGTGCGATCCAGTTATTGAGGTGACCCAATAGCCAAGCGCCTGACAACTGCGTGGCGAATGTGCCATTACGGAAACCTTCGTACCACTCGTTTGACCATGCCAAGATACGGCCATCTAAGCCTTTGTCACGGATCTGCTTCGCCACTTCGAACGCATGAACAAAGCGCTCAGACGTCACCACAGGCTCACCTTTGGCATCAAAGTACAGACCTTCGCCTTCCGGCACAGTCGTAAAGATAATCGCTTGCGCAACGTCCGCTGCAGAGGCAATCAACTGGACATTTTGTGCTTTAAGCTTTTCACCCGCCGCGATGTAAGAATCCCAATCTTTAATGGCTTCATTGACATCAATACCCGCGTTTTCAAAAATGTCGGTACGGTAGTACATCACACCTGGCCCTAGGTCGACGGGGATACCGTAGACATCACCATCACCGCCCTTGCCTTGTGTCCATGCATAAGGCGCAAAGCGATCGGCGTATTTGTCTGCCCCATATTGCTCAGATAAGTTCACCAAACCGCCAGAAGCAACAAACGGACCGATTTTTTCGACATCGACTACGATCACATCACCTGCGCCCGACCCTGTTGCCAAGTTGGTGGTCAACTTGGTGTGGTGGTCACCATGGTTGTTCATCAGGTAGTCGACCTTGATGCCAGACTCTTTTTCAAATTCAGGCAGAAGCACTTTTAAGCTGCTGTCAAAATCTGGAAATCCATCAAAGCGAATTTGACTATCTGCTGCTGTCGCTGTGGCAGCAAGCCCGAGTGCAACCGCGCTCGAAAGCGCTAAGGTCTTAAATTTCATGTCTTATCCTTAATCTTGTTATTGGTGTTTAAACGAGTGCTATAGGGTACTGTTTAGGTCCTTGACTGAATCTCGCACTACCAACGCGGGGTTGAGTTTGAAATTCACATCACGCTTGTTTTTGTTCAGTTTTTGCAAGGTGAGCTGTACGGCCTCAATGCTCATTTGCTCAATGGGGAAGTTGATTGTGGTTAACGATGGGGTCAGGTAACGAGCGAAAATGTTATCGTCAAATCCCACCAGCGACACATCCTCCGGGATAGAGAAACCTGCGCTGCGTAGCACCTCAAATGCACCAAAAGCCATGTGATCGTTCGACGCAAAAATCGCGCTGAATCGGCACCGACGCTTGAGCAGTTTTTTGGTGGCGATAACGCCGGTCTCTTCGGTAAACCCTGCCTCCGAGACCAGCGCTTCGTTGTACTCCAAGCCTGCTTCCTCCAGTGCACTTCGGTAACCCTGCAAACGCCCCCGTGCGTCTGACTTATCCAAAGGCCCTGTGATACAAGCAATCTCGGTGTGCCCCTGCTGCAAAAGATATTGAGTCGCCAGTTTGCCCCCCAACTCGTTGTCAATATCGATGCAGCTCTGATACATCTCTGGAATAAAACGGTTCACTAACACAACAGGAATCCCTTGTTCTTCCAGAGCGATCAGATAGTCATCACACAGGTGTTGAACATGAAGAATTAATGCATCGACCCTACGTCCTAGCAAAAACTCCACTGACTCACGTTGCCCCTGCTCCGTGTTTGAGCCAGCTGTCACCACTGCGTGATAACCAAAGCGGCGCAGGTTTTCCTCTAGACAATGGAGAATGCCCGAGAAGAAAGGCCCACCTAGCTCCGGTACAACAATCCCAACGCTACCGGTACGACTCGACGCTAAGGCTTGAGCAATCGAATTGGGACGATAGCCCAGCTCTTTGATCGCTTTTTCCACCTTGAGCTTCTTGTCGTGACTCACGCGACTGGTACCGTTAATGACTCGAGATACCGTCGCCTGAGAAACCCCCGCATGCTCGGAAACGTGTTTAATTGTTGCCACTGAAACCTCAATACTGCTTTGACTTGAAACCGCTTACAGGCTGAGTATTCCGTAGTTGGAGGGAGGAATGAGTGAGTGTCATCACACTAATTTTTGGAAAAAAATGGCGGTTTTGGAAAAATAGAGAGCCGCTACAGTTTCAATCGTCGCCATGAAACAGTTTCATGAAATAACCACACATCCTTTATTTATCAGGCCAGAAAATAACCTAATGGCATGTATTTTTATGGGGCATAAAATACAAAAAGAGAGGCGAATACCTCTCTAATATAATACTTAATAGTGAAATTAATGGCGCAATATAAAGCTGGCCGTTAATTCAAATTGCACTTGCGCCAGTTGTTCCAATTCTTTTCCTTGAGTCGCGAGTTGGTGTGAGCGATCTAAATTCTGCTCAGCTAAGGAGTGAATGTGACTGACGTTCTTAGTGACATCACTCGCCACCGACTGGTGCTCCGTTGTCGCACACGCGATTTGATGGCTACGCTGAGAAACCTGATCCAATCGGCTATGCACTTCATGCAGTCGCGCATTGACTCGCTCGGTTTGCTGCATGCTTTGCCCCATCCCATTCAAACAACTGGCAATTTGTTGGCTAGCGAGATCCGAGCGCTGCTGCAATCGCTCAATTTTGTTTTGAATCTCTTTCGCACTGCTGGTGGTCTGCGCTGCTAAGATTCGCACTTCATCGGCCACTACAGAGAATCCTCGGCCATGCTCACCGGCGCGCGCGGCTTCAATCGCCGCATTCAGTGCAAGTAAATTGGTCTGCTCTGAAATACCGGAAATGGCCTCCAATATCGACTCAATGCTGGCACTTTCAGCCTCCAGTACTCCAATAGTTTCAGTGACTTGGTTAAGCTCTTCAGAGAGCGATTCCAACATTTCCACATTGCTATTCATCTCTGTCTGCGCGTGCTGGGAGTGCTCAACGGCGCCTGTGACTAGGGAGAGCGTCTGCTCTGCTGAGCTCGCGATGTCTGTCACCGAGCACTCGATTTGCTCCATCGCCGTCGCTACCAATAGCGTTTGCTCTGTCTGTTGACTGATCGCTTGATTGAGCTCTGCGCTAATGGTTTGGTTGGAGAGTGATGCCTCATTGACCTGCGCACTGGATTGACGAATACGCTCAATCATCTCCGACAGATGACGCACCACGACATTGACCTTTTGCGCCACCTGGCCAAACTCGTTGCGCGCTGAATAATCGACATCAGACGTAAGATCTTTCTGCGCGATGGCATCGAGTGCCCCCAGTAAGAGCCGTGTCGGTCGGCGCACCATACTGGCAAAACTCAAACCCAATACAAGCGCAACAACAATAGAGCCAAACGAGATGCCGATAAACAAGGTTTGTGTTGCCTCGGTGGCCGATTTTGCCTCTTCATACAGGTCATTGGCGACCTGACTGGCAAAGCGTGACAAGCCATCGATATGCTCGAGCTGACGATCAATGGCTTGTTCCAACTCCTGACGTAGTTGTCGCAATTGTTCTGCCTGCTCTACGGTTTGCAGGTGCCAATGCACTGCACCCTCTTGAGAAAACGCATGTAGCTTTAGGCGCTGTAAGGTACCTTCTAACGTTTGATAGACCTTTGGCGCTACCGCAGTTAAGGCTTGTTCGCTCTCCTCCAAATAACGCTTGCGCGTCGTAAAACGTCGCGCCACTGAGCGCAGCTCTGTCATGTCTTTCTGCTTGTAGACCTCATTCGCTTCATTTCCCAGCAACGACACTTGACTGGTCACTCCATCCAATGCTCGCTGAGCTGACTCTGATTGTGCATTTGTACGCGCACGTTGAAGCGAGTTACTCAACTGCGTCATCAGTTGTTGGAATTGAGACTGAAGATAGTCACTGCGATCTTGCGCATCAAGCACATCGGTATAGGCATTCATCACCGCTTCCAAACCACCGAGCGCCAATTGCCCTTGTTCTCTGACGGGTGTGAGGAATGGCATGAGCTGAGGTTGATGCTGCGCTGCCGATTCAAACCACTCCAACTGACTAAGATAGACATCGCGATTGACGGCTATCCGCTCTTCAAAAGGGGGCAACTCATCCAAATACTGAGCCGACAAAAAGGGCGTAAGACTACGATTAATATTAAGAAAATCGATGGTCAACTGCGCAGAGCGCAACATCAATGGCGTCGTATCACGAGTAATCGACTCCATCTTATCTGTAACATCTTGGCTACTGTGTACAGAAAGCCACGCCGATCCGACCATAATCGCAATCAAGCAGATAAAGCCCAAATAGAGGCGTGACACAAGGGTTTGAAATGGCATAGGTTCACCCGTTCTTGACCGAATCTAGAACACTTCGGTGTTTGACAAGGATAAAAAATGGGCACAAAACTGTGCCCAAACTGGAGTTAAATTGGCTGGTCGACCCGGCCCCACCAATCTGCCTTGTGGGGCCAATAAGTTGGACAGTAAATTACCCTAGGCTTACCACCACGCTTCGAACATGGCGCCGACAGCCACGGTGTCTGCGGTCGTTTTATCACCCGCGGACCCAGTCGTTTCTACATCGCCAACGGTTGTGTAGAAGCGTAGCATCGGACGGCTCCAAGGCAAACCTCCCAGTGACACGTTTTGAGATAATGTCACTTTCCAACCGGTTTTCTCACTGCCATCGTCCCAATCTTCCATCGCATAGCCAGCTTCTAGCCATGTTGAGTGAACGTCATCCCATTGATACTGTGGACGAACGATACCGGCGTATTCGCTTTTCTCATCGGTATCAGCACCTGAAATATCTTTGTACGACACTAAGTAATCGATAATAAATTGCTCAGACGCTTTGTAGCCCCCTTCGACACTTGCGTAAAAGACCTGCTTATCACCTGCTAGCTCGAATACTGAGTTGTCAGCGCCATCGGCGTATTTCATCACTAACTTATTCGAGCTACCTAGGCCAAGTACGGCACCGACTTGCCAAGCGGTTTCATCTTCAACGTTTACTGCAGGATTTTTCTTCACAACAATATCGCCATCTTCGTCAATCACGATTTCCTCACTCGCTGAGCTGTTGGCTTCACTAGAAGCAAAACCATAGTTCGCGTAAAGGTCTAGATTGCCGAAACCCAAATTGATGCCATGTAACTTTGACGTAATAGCATAGCGGCCCGCATCGTTGCCCAATGCCCCGTCCGAGCTATCCACTGCACCAACAAAGCCCATATCCAACTTCACGCCACCCAAGTTTAGGTTGTTGAAGCCCGCGCCTTGGCCATCATGAGACATCCAGAAGTAATCATTCAAACCTTGTTGTGGACGCTGATGGAAGTCACGACCCGCCCACATGTAGAGCTCTGGTTGGCTTTCAAAAATGTTGGTAACACCGGCATACATTTTCTTCAAATTCACACCGCCTGATGAACCCCATTGGTCGTTGTTCCAATCATCCACCATGAAAACCAAATCCCATTTGGCGCCATTGTCCGCTTGGAAGATTTTGGCTAATTGAACTTCACCACCGTTCGCTTCGTTACCCAAACGGCCAAGAGAGCGACCAGTGCTGCCCACTTCGACATAACGGTTGTCACCTGACGAGTGATGCGCGCCATAACGTGCGTAACCTGAGAAGATAATGCCTTGAGGCACTTGCGTATCTGGAGTCAACACAGCTTGTTGTTGGTCATTGACGTAGTCAATTTCAACCAGCTTAGACTCTAATTCTTGAATACGTTGCTCTAATGCCGAAATATCGGTTTCCGCAGCAAGGACAGAGGCAGAAGCGAGAGTGGAAGCCACCGCTAAAGTTATTGGTAAAACTCTAAAATGTTTCATGTTATATCCCTATTTAATTTAGGTTTGTTTTAATTCAGGGAAATAATAAGCAATGAAACCTTTGAAAATATTTGCCGACTTCACATCCGATTATTGAAATAAGCGTCATGAAACTGTTCTATTCAAGAGATTTAAAAATTAAAACAAGACTTTCATAGAGTTATGACGTTGTTTTTCAGGTTAGGCGAGGATGAAATCGGTTTCATTTCATGAGATTTGGCGAAATTTGTCACGAAAACGAGTCGATAAACAGGCGAACAAAAAACAACTCACATGAAAACTTTCAGCATTATGAAAGCTTTCATACTCGCTCAACGGCTTTTCTTCGCTCTTGGTGATTTGCCTTTAAAAGAACGTCTCTTTTTGTAGGCAGGACGCTCAACCTTAGGTAAATGACGCAGCGATGGCGGCACGTCACCGGATTTGACCTGCTGCATCAATCCGTCGATGCTCTGTTGGAGTGCTTGCATGAAAGGTTGGTAGGCTTGATTCCGCTCGGCCATACCTTGCAACTGGTGCTCCCAGTGGGCGGTCATGTCAGGGTAGGTGGATTCGCTTGGTAAGGCGTGAATTAGCCCGCGCCCGGCGGCGGAGCTCAATATGGCTTTGCCTTGGCGGGTGAGGAGTTGACGCTTAAACAGCGTATCCAAAATACCGGCTCGAGTGGCTTCGGTGCCTAACCCGTCGGTCTCTTTTAAGATGGCTTTTAATGCTTTGTCTTCAACGAATCGGGCGATGCCTGTCATCGCTTGCAGGAGCGTGGCTTCGGTAAAGTGTTTCGGCGGCTCTGTTTTTCTCGCTTTGATCTCTCCCTCTCGGCAGGTCAGCACTTCTCCTTTCGCCAGCGGTGGCACCGTCTCAACGCCTTGATCCTCATCATCCACTTTGCCCATCAGTGCCTTCCACCCCGCCAAGACCAATTGTCGACCTTTGGCGACAAACGCACCGCCGGCGATCTCAAACACCAACTTGGCTTCGGCATACACGGCTGCAGGGTAAAACTGCATCAGATATTGGCGAGCAATCTGCTGATAGATTTTCATTTCACTTGCAGAGAGCGCATTGACTGACGCTTTTTTAGGCGTCGGAATAATCGCGTGGTGCGCATCCACCTTGCTGTCATTCCATGCTTTGGACTTCAAGGAGAGATTCGCCTCCTCCACCGCCGTGGACAGATCCTTGGCGTTATTGGCAATCGCATCACAGACCGAACGCGCCTGCGAGTAGTGCTCAAGCGGCAGGTAGCGGCAATCTGAGCGTGGGTAGGTGATGAGCTTATGTTTTTCGTACAAAGATTGGCAGGTATCAAGTACTTGTTGTGCGCTCATACCAAAACGCTTGGCGGCGTCAATTTGCAGTGCAGAGAGCGAATAAGGAAGCGGCGCCGACTGCTTAGTCTGCTTTTGTTCGGACTCCACCACCGTGGCCGGCTGATTGGCGATACGGCTTGCAACGTTCTCAACCAGCTTGCGGCTCAATACTCGGCCTTCTTCATCGAGCCAAGGCTGACAGGCTTCACTCGGCTTCCATCTCGCGCGAATATCAAACGCCTGATCACCCTGCTGATAGGGAATCAACGCATGCAACGTAAAATAATCTTTAGGTACAAACTGCTCAATCTCTTCATCTCGGCGCACCACTAGGCCGAGTACCGGAGTCTGAACGCGCCCAACGGATAAAACGCCCTGATAGCCCGCTTTTTGCCCCAACAAGGTATAGGCTCGCGACATATTCATCCCATACAACCAGTCAGCGCGCGAACGCGCCAACGCGGAAACAGAAAGGGGGATAAAGTCACGGTTGCTGCGCATTTGGCTAAGCGCACGTTTAACGGCTGGTAAGTTCAAGTCACTGATCAGCAGACGTTGCATCGACGTCCTCTTACCTTGGGGGACGCGACAGTATTCAATCACTTCATCCACCAGCAATTGCCCTTCTCTGTCTGGATCCCCAGCGTGGACGATCTGCTGCGCCTCTTTCAGTAACTTACGGACCACTGTGAGCTGCTTGCTGGCGGACTTTCTCGGTCTGAGTTGCCACTGTGACGGGACAATAGGCAAGTCAGCGAGATTCCATTTTTTGTAGCGCTCGTCATAACTGTCTGGCTCGACCTGCTCTAACAGGTGGCCAATACACCAGGTCACTACATCGCCATTGCCGCAACGAATATAGCCTGACTCATTTTTCTTTGGGCCAGGCAGCGCGGCCGCGATCGCTCGGCCAAGACTGGGTTTTTCAGCAATAAACAGACGGGACATAGGGAGTTTAGACGCGAGTCAAATGGCAAAAAATAAGGGCAACATTAACCAATGTCGCCCTTACAAATCAAGAAAAACTGTAAATATAACCAGTATTATTCTTCGTCGCTGCCTGCTCGCGCCGCGGCTTCTTTAATCAGTGGCTGCAATTCGCCTTTTTGGAACATCTCAATGATGATGTCACATCCACCGATCAGCTCACCTTCTACCCACAATTGTGGGAACGTTGGCCACTGCGCATACGCTGGCAGTTCTGCACGGATGTCTGGATTTTGTAGAATGTCTACGTAAGCGAATTTTTCGCCACAAGCCATCAAAGCTTGCGCTGCTTGAGATGAGAAACCGCAGCTTGGTAGTTTCGGGGAACCTTTCATGTAAAGAAGGATCGTGTTTTCTGCGATTTGCTGTTTGATTTTATCGATAGTTTCCATTGCTTCCTCTTAATGGAGTTACTGCAAATATTCTGGACATTCTAAACCATTAGCGCAGAATAAAAAGCCTACAATAAGAAGGGATTTAATCCTTGCACAGATTTGGGCTTGAATGCGACACTATTTGCACAATGCGGTGTCTTGCAAAAGCCGACGGGCTCATGACGAGAATTTTGCAGTGATCGGATCCGAATAACTCTTTTAATAAAGTAAAAACTTGCTAAACTAGAACGCAAGTCAGCACATTGACCACAGCAAGCCGCGTGCAAGCTGTGAATAATAAATAACACTGGAAGCAATCGAAAGGGCTAACCCTTTCAAATCAATGGAGAATCGAGCAATGGCATTTGAACTACCCGCTCTTCCTTACGCGAAAGACGCACTAGAACCACACATCTCAGCAGAAACCCTAGATTTCCACCACGGCAAGCACCACAACACTTACGTGGTTAAGCTCAACGGCCTAATCCCAGGTACTGAGTTCGAAGGCAAAACACTCGAAGAGATCATCAAGACATCTTCTGGCGGCATCTTTAACAACGCTGCACAGATCTGGAACCACACCTTCTACTGGCACTGTCTTGCTCCAAACGCGGGTGGTGAGCCAACAGGCGCAGTAGCCGATGCCATCAACGCAGCCTTTGGTTCGTTCGACGCATTCAAAGCGAAGTTTACTGATGCGGCAATCAACAACTTCGGTTCTTCTTGGACATGGCTTGTGAAAAAAGCTGACGGCTCACTAGATATCGTGAACACGTCAAACGCAGCGACGCCACTAACAGAAGAAGGCACCACGCCACTACTGACGGTTGACCTATGGGAACACGCGTACTACATCGACTACCGTAACGTTCGTCCAGATTACATGAACGGTTTCTGGGCACTGGTTAACTGGGACTTCGTTGCAGAAAACCTAGCAAAATAATCCCCTCCCCCAAAAGGATTGGAATTTAGTCGCCTAAAAAGCCAGCAGTCAGCTGGCTTTTTTCATACCTGCTCTCAAGCTTTTTGTCCCCTCGCCGCTACATAGACATCAAGCGAGGACATATGCACACCCCGATTCATACCTTAGACAAAGCGAGCGTCATCAACGAGCTTCAGTTTGGCACTGGCATCAATCATGCGGTGCACGAAGGTCGCCGTGCCGATTTTGCGCTGATTCTCTCTTTGTTCTCTGATGATGTCCGCGACACAACACCAGTGGAAAAAATCGATACGATTGACAGCAGTGAAGCGGCCCTGCGCCGTCGATTTGAGTTGCCGTCTCCGCAAACTCTGCGTTCGGATCAAAGCTCATACGCAGTTTCCGCGCAACAAGCGGCGCTTTTTCACTCCAGTGGTCTCGCCAGTGCTAAGTTGTCCCACTACCTAACACCGGAAACCTTGACCTATTTACCCGAAGAGACACACGATCTTCCTGAAGAGGTCTATCACAACCTTTCTGGTCACCAGAGGCGTCAACTGGCAGAACAAACACCGCGTGAGCTAATGCCGGCCGATCTCTACAATCAGCTGATCCACGCTCAACGTCAGTTCCAAATTTCCCTACAAACTTAATGGGTTAACACCTTTGCTATTGACGCAGGATCACATTCTCGTTGTCTCATTTTGTATACATATTCACCCGTTCAACTAGAGAGTGTGAAACACCGCAAAGAAACACGCTCTGCTCAAAGATGCGCACAACTTATTTGAAGTTATTCACATATAAGTAACAGTTAATCTACCATGCTATATGAACAAAGTAGTCAAGTGTGACGAGAAGGAAGACGAGCGATGGATATAAAAAATGCAGTAATATTAATTACTTCTGCAGGCTCTCAGCTTGGTGGTACGCTCGCGTCTCATTTCGCATCGCTAGGTGCCACCTTGGTTCTGTGCGACAAAAACTCCGCTCGCTTGCAACAAACAGTGCAAAGCTGTCAGCAGATCTCCACTAAGATCTACTCCTGTGCGATTGTTGATTACAGTGTCGATGCCATTCACGATCTGTTTCATTACATGGATGATACGTTAGGTCACTCACCCGATGTGTTGATCAACGCCATCACTAGCCATGCGATGCCGACCATTCTTGAACAGAGCGGCCGCGAGATTTTTACTCAGCAGCTTTCCCACATGGCAGCGACGCTATTTAGCTTCGGCCAAGCTACCGCAGAGCGAATGAGGATGGAAAAGAAAAACGGGGTAATCGTCAACGTTATCGCCCATGCGGATTATCGAGATTTATCTGGCTTCGACAACGCCACCTCCATGGTGGCCGGATTTACCCAAAGCTGGGCTAAAGAGCTAACGCCTTTCAACATTCGCGTTGGCGGTGTCGTGCCCAGCTATGATGTTGACGATGTTCATTGGTCGGAGATTCACGACGAGCTGATCCGCAATACCGAGTATATCGTCGCCAATGATTACTTCAGTGGACGCGTAATGGCCGCTTAGCGTTGCAAAATAGCCTCGCTCGCCTGCTCAATCAGATCGAGCACATTCTCGAACCCTTCATCTCCGCCATAATATGGGTCAGGTATTTCATCCACGTCTGCATCAATGTAACTGAGAAACAGTTTGAGCTTATGTTGATGCTCACGTGGGCACTGCGCTTCAAGATCGGCTAAGTTGTCCCTATCTGCCGCCAAAATGAGATCAAAGCGAGCAAAATCATTGGGCTCTACTTGCCGTGCTCGAATCCCTTTAAACGAATATCCCCGCTTTTTTCCTGCCGCCTGGGCACGTGGGTCCGGCGCATGACCTTGGTGGTAACCGATGGTTCCTGCCGAGTCTATCTCCACTTCAACGCCTAGCTCTTTTGCTTTCGCTCTGAGCACCGCTTCGCCCGTCGGAGAGCGACAGATATTGCCCATGCAGACGACAAGGATGGAGGAACACTGAGTGATGTTCATGATGGATTTCCTTTTCAGTTGACCAATGTGCCGGCGTTTTCTCTCATTGAGGAAACGCGCCGTCGATTCCAAGACAATACGCGCAGATAAAAAAAGAGTGAAGCACGGGCTTCACTCTTTCGAATTCTCATAGGGGCGGTTTACTTGTAGTAAGCCTCAACCTCGCCTTTGAGTTTAATCAGCATCGGTTGACCCCAGCGATCTTTTGCTTTCGGTGATGGGATTTTTACCCAGCCTTCGCTGATGCAGTACTCTTCCACATCGTTGCGCTCTTTGCCATTTAGGCGAATGCCGATTTGGTGTTCAAAACACTCAGCGATGTGATGTGGGCTGCGTGGGTTGCCTGATAGGTGATCCGGTAACTCAGGTTTGGCGTTGGTATCGCTCATACTTGTGACCTAATAGTAGTAATCAAAACGTGGATTCTAGTTGAGACGCTAGGCGGGTTCAACTCTCACATCAAGACAAAGGGTAAGAATACCGCTTGTCGGCGCCTCAACTACTCGCCACTGGATAAGCGAAGGTGCAACAGACCATTGTCGACAAACGCGTTATCGGGATGAAAGGTAACCAGATTCGATTCAAAGGACCAATCCCCTGCTCCCCAGCGCGTGTGATCGAAACTATCAAAATCATCACGCCACACCTTCTCAAATTGCCCATCTTGATAGCGGTAGTACTCCATCCAATCCACTTGCTGGGTGAGTGGCAGTTGCTCAGGCTGAAACTTACCCACCCAATCCGCCGCTTCAGAGACCCAAAGGTTCATGCGGTAACTTTGCGGACTGTCTCGCATGTCTATCACCTGTTGCGAGTCCTTGGCTAATACGCGATGCAACACCTCACCATTGACCAACCAAGTGATTTCATCTGGAGTCCAGATGAGCGTGTATTCCTGAAAGGTATTCAGTGGCACGGGATGGAGATGTTCGGAGTGAATCCGCTCGTTAAGGGCGCCTGTGATGAGATTGGTTTGCAGTTGGTTGGGCGCTTTGCCGATCGCCTCGATATCTATCTCACGCCAAGGAATGCCGCCTTGCCAGGATTCATTATCATAGGTGAAAAAAGACGAGACGACGCCGGGCGCAGAGACCAACTTCATCCTCATTACGAACTTGCCAAATGTGACTTTGTCAAGGCTGTAGACTTCTGCGCCATAGAGTGGAACAGACGTCGTATTTAACCGCCCAGATTGAACCAAAGTATCTTGATTGGACACGTCAGCTTGTGTGTTAAATGGGATAAAACTCAGGGCTGCGGCCATCGCGTATCGTTGCCAAGTCGGGTGTATCACCTCTGTGCCTCCTTCTCAAAACACATCTTGGTTATACACCGTGGCTAAGGGATACAACATTCGTAAATTCAAGTTGTTATCCATATCTTGAACAGCGACACTTTTTAGATTGCCGATATGAAATCTATCCCAGCAGGATGAAACTTCTCCCTCTCAAAATGTGATATCACGCGAGAGAGTAACCACAGTCGATGACGGTTTTTTCCCTTTGCGTTGTCCGCTATGATGGCGAGCAAAGGAATGATCACAAGGTAACGATATGTCAGACCAAGCACCTTCTCACAAAGAGCAAAAACACCAACAGCGTCAACAGAAAGTCAAAGAACAAGTTGATAAGAAAATTGCAGCGGCGCAAGAAGAGAAAGGCTTGTTGCTCATCATCACGGGCAACGGCAAAGGCAAATCCACCTCAGGGTTTGGCACAATTGCTCGCGCGGTCGGTCATGGTAAACAGTGTGCTGTCGCGCAGTTTATCAAAGGAACCTGGGAGAACGGCGAACGCAACCTGTTAGAAAAACTTGGCGTCGAGTTTCAAGTGATGGCGACAGGCTTTACATGGGAAACGCAAAACAAAGCCACTGATACCGAAGCGGCGCAAGTGGTGTGGAAAGAGTGCCAGCGCATGCTCAAAGACGAATCACTGGATGTGATTCTGTTTGACGAGCTCACCTACATGGTGAGCTATGGGTATATTGAACTCGAAGAAGTCATCGAGGCACTCGAGCAACGCCCAGCAATGCAATCGGTGATCATCACCGGGCGTGGTGCCCATCGCAGTTTGATTGAGATGGCCGATACCGTCTCAGAAGTGAAAAACATCAAGCACGCCTTTGAATCTGGCGTCAAAGCCCTCAAAGGGGTGGATTGGTAACACGATTTTCCCATTACTGGGAGTTAAAAAAGCCTAGCTCATTGCGACAATCGCGAGCTAGGCTTTTGTTTTGTTGTTGTGATGCGCTGTAAGGTTAGTTGAACAAACCTTTGATCAAACTGTTGACGGCTTCCTTGGTTTTTTTGTCTTTGATTTTCCCGTCTAACTTCTCTAAGCCGCGGTCGATCTCTTTCTGCGCTTTTTGCTTCAGTACATCATCAAAAACTAACTTGAACTTAGGCGCATCCCACGAGCCGGAGATGTTAATTGGAATCGTGACATCCTTCAGCTCATCGATATCTTTACCGCCTTGACCTTCCAAAGAACCGACCACTGAAGTGCTCACGGTAAAGTTCACTGTCTGCTTGATGTAGTTCGCTCCGCCTTGACCACGTATTCGTAGCAGAGGGGATTGCATGGTGAGATCGTTGGTCGATACATTGCCTTTGTTAAGGACTAACGTAGCTTTCATCGCACTAAAGTCGGTTTTCTGAACGCCCGTTGCCGCTTCCACTTTTTGACCTTTGATCTTGGCGTAGTTCTCACGAATCAACTGCGCAACGTTGATCCCATTGACCGCACCATCGGTGAAACTTATTCCTATCGTGCCAACAAGATTTTGCTGAATACCACTTGGAGTCAAACTGCTACCTTTGACGTCAACATCAATGTTACCTGTGCCTTCCAACTGATCAGTGTTGGCCACATCCACCAGCAAAGGCTGCACTTTCACGCCACGAATCTGTTTTTTGGCACTGTAGGTCGCTGGGCTCTTACGCGCATCCAATCGTCCTGTGGCCGTGACGCTGCCCTGGTAGAGGTTGGCGGTAAAGGCGCTCAAATCAACCACACCTCGGTCAATCGAGAAGCTTGTGCTCACCTTCTCCATCTTGGCGTTGTTGGCCTTGAACTTATCGATGGTGATGTCACCCTTCACGTCCAAATTGGCCAACGCTGACAAGTCAGGTTCTACTTCTGCACTCGGTTGTTTCGCAGCTGACGTCCCCGCTTGTGACGTGCCTGATTGCGGTGAAGAACTTGACGTCGATTGAGATGAGTCGGAAGATTCGCCTTGATTTGAGCTGGCTTCGCCTAATCCAAGAAATTCATCCAAGTCGATGTTTGGACTGTGAAGCGCAAAGCGCACTTTCGCGATTTCGGCCAAGGTGACGTCGGCTTTGCCATCAAATTGCAATGCATTGGCAGTCAGTTTACTCAGCACAAGGCTCAGATGACTCTTAGTGAGATCAAAACGTATGTCCGATAACAAGCCAATAGCCATAGGGGATTGAGGTAGGCTCTCGCCTTGCAATTGACCGTCGAGCGTGAATTGATTCACTTGCACTAGCGTCATCGCTTTATCAACGCTCAGTTTGGCCGCGCCCGTCATATCGATGTCCATATCAGCGGCTTGGCCTTTGATCTCGAAAGTCAACGGATTCACCGCATCAAACTGAAACGTCTCTAGCGCCAGCTTAATGGATTCCATCTTGGTGCTTGGATCGCTAAAACGGCTATCTAGGTTGATATTGCGCAGCGCATAATCACGCAACCCGGGGGCTAATTTGAGCTCAAGGTCACCCTTGGTTTCAAACACTTGTTGGTTGTTTTGCCCTTTCGCTGCAAACGTCACTGAACTCCACTCATCGAAGACAAACTCAGACAAGTTAAACGCCACATCGAACAGTTTGGTGAAACTACCTGTACGCAGGTCTTGGATCTCTACAGCGGCATTACTGACGCTCACGCCAGCGAAATTGATGCTCCAAGCGGCCCCAGCTTCTGTTGCGGTTGACGACGGCTCGCTGCTGGTTGAGCTTGCTACGTCCCCTGCCGTACTCTGGGTTTGAGTCGCCGGTTGCGATGAGGATGACGATTGAGTCAAAGCATCCAAATTGGTCGAGCCATCTTTACGCGTGATCAGCGCGAACTCAGCACCATCAAGGCGAAGTTTGCCAATGTTGAGCTGCTGGCTAAATAGCGGCATGACCGAGACATCAATACCCACTGAATCGACTTTAAACAGATTTTGTTTATCAAACCCGGCTGGGTTTCTCAGTTCAGTTTTACCGAGCTCAAAGCCAATCGATGGGAAAAACTGCCAACTGATATCCCCCTCAATGACCAGATCTAAGCCGGTGTGCTTTTTGGCCTGTTCGACAATCAGGGGTTTAAATTGGTTGGGATTGACGAGGGTTACCAATGCAACCACCCCGCCAAAGAGGACCACAACGACGACCGCTATGGCTATGAGTAACTTCTTCATCAGCATTATCCTTGCTAAGTAAGAGACAATTTTAGGACTTCCCCAAGTATAAGTCGTGATTGAACAAATACTTGTCGCCATAAAAAGAAAGTGGCACTTAAAGTGCCACTTCTCACTAAAAAAATAAACCCCGCGGGGGTTATGCTTTCAGAAGTTTTGCAATGTGCGCTTTTAACACGTCAATGGCGATACGGTTTTTACCGCCACGAGGCACAATGATGTCCGCATATTGTTTAGAAGGCTCAATGAACTGCATAAACATCGGGCGAACCGTTTTCTGATATTGCTTCAAAACGGAATCCATTGTACGACCACGCTCTTCCACATCACGCTTCACGCGGCGCAGCAAACAGATATCAAGCGGCGTGTCCATAAAGACCGTCGCATGCATCAAATCACGTAGACGCGGGTCAGTCAGGAGAAGAATGCCTTCAAGGATGATGACTTTCTTTGGGGTTAACGTGGTGGTTTTATCTAGGCGGGTATGCTCAGTATAACTGTACTCAGGGACTTCCACCGCTTCACCGCGGGTCAACTGTTCTAGGTGGTCACAAAGCAAGTCATGGTCTAGCGCACTTGGGTGGTCATAATTGGTTTTTACACGCTCTTCCATGCTAAGGTGGCTTTGATCGTTGTAGTAGCTATCTTCCGTAATCACACCAATTTGATGATCGCCCACCTTCTCACGCAACTCACGGTAAATCGTACTTGCGATTAAACTTTTCCCAGAAGCAGACGCGCCAGCAATACCGACGATCACACATTGATTATTCTCAGACATTATTCTTGCACTCGATGTTTGAATTGGTGTCATATTCACTAATATTAGCAAGTGTGCAAATAGACGCATGCATATCAGTGTAAATTGGTTAAACCGCCTGATTATAGGGAGAAGCGCGGTTTGTTGCTAGTCACACTTAGCAACAAAACCGCATTTGAAGGGAGAAAAACGCAAGCAATCGATTACACCAAGTGAGGGTTACTCGACCATGGTGAATTGGATTGCCGCAGGGCGCTCTTCACCTTGCCAATACATGCGCGCAGTGATCGCTTCGGCAAGGGTAAGGTAGATTTGACTGTGTTCTGAGTCTGGCCTTGCCGCCACCGTAGGCACGCCTTGATCGATGTCTTCACGCATCGCTATATGCAGCGGCACTTGAGCGAGCAGATCCAACCCATATTCTTGTGCCATTTTCTCTGCGCCGCCTGCGCCAAAGATGTGCTCACGCTCACCACAATGAGAACAGATATGGTAGCTCATGTTCTCGACCAAGCCGACAACCGGCACCTCTACTTTATTGAACATCGCCGCGCCTTTACGTGCATCGGCGAGCGCTAAATCTTGCGGTGTGGTGACAATCAAAGCACTGGTGACGGGGATTTGCTGCGCCAGCGTCAGTTGAATATCCCCCGTACCCGGCGGCATATCGACCACTAAATAGTCCAAATCTGGCCATTCGGTCTCATTCAACAGCTGAGCTAACGCCTTAGAGGCCATCGGGCCACGCCAAATCGCGGCTTCGTCTTTAGAGACCAGATAACCGATAGATTGCGTCACGATGCCGTGCGCCTTGATAGGTTGCATCCACTTGTTGTCTCTCACTTGTGGCTTGGCGTCTTGCTGACCAATCATCATCGGCACCGATGGCCCATAAATATCCGCATCCAACAAACCGACGTTGGCACCTGTTGCGGCGAGCGCCAACGCCAAGTTGACCGACGTTGTCGATTTTCCGACACCGCCTTTGGCTGAGGTTACGGCAAGGATATTTTTCACGCCTTTCACTTCCGCGCTCACATGAGTGCTGAGCGGTTTCACATCGATTTGGATAGAATACGGGAAACGCTGGATTTGACCGCGCTCAATCTGACCTTCAATCCAAGTATTGAGTTCACTAGGCAAAGAGCGCGAAGAAAACGGCAGTCGAATCTGACATTGGTCGGCGGCGACATGAACGAGATGTGGCGTTGAGGCCCAATCGGCCACAAGCTGTGGATGTTGAAACTGATTAAGCCAGTCGCATAGCGCTTGCTTGGAAGTAAACTGCTGCATGAATGCTCCTTGTTATAAGACCCACTGAACTGGCGGAGGGCGCGCAGAAAACACACGCTCTTTGTACAGAAGGATAGCACTGCCCATGCTATCACTCCCGAGGTCCTGACAGAACCCTGAAAAAACTGGGTGTTTGAGCAACTAGATACCTTGGAGTCACTGGTGGGATAAGGTAGTATTACCGTCTATTTTTTCCTACACCTTAAGAAGCGAATATTAAGTATGGCAAACGATCCAAGAACCCTTGATCCAAGGAAACTGCTGGTAACTTGTGCCCTTCCGTACGCTAACGGTTCGATTCACCTAGGTCACATGCTTGAGCACATTCAAGCCGATATCTGGGTACGCTACCAACGCCTACGTGGCAACACTGTAAACTTCATCTGTGCTGACGATGCTCACGGCACGCCAATCATGCTAAAAGCACAACAGATGGGGATGACACCAGAAGAGATGATCGCTGCCGTAAGTGAAGAGCACCAAAAAGACTTCGCTGGCTTCGATATTAGCTTTGATAACTACCACAGTACACACTCAGAAGAGAACCGTGAGCTAGCGTCACACATCTACTTAGAGCTAAAGAAAAACGGCTTTATTTCTAGCCGTACCATTTCTCAACTGTTTGACCCTGAGAAAGAGATGTTCCTTCCGGACCGTTTCGTAAAAGGGACCTGTCCGAAGTGTAAATCCGAAGACCAGTACGGTGATAACTGTGACAACTGTGGTGAAACCTACAGCCCAACGGAACTGATTGATCCTAAATCAGCGGTCTCTGGCGCGACGCCAATCATGAAAGATTCTGAGCACTTCTTCTTCGACTTGCCTCAGTTCGAAAGCATGCTGAAAGAGTGGACACGTTCTGGTTCTCTTCAAGCTGAAACTGCCAACAAGATGCAAGAATGGTTTGAGTCAGGCCTGCAGCAGTGGGATATTTCACGTGACGCCCCTTACTTTGGCTTCGAGATCCCAGGTGAAAAAGACAAGTTCTTCTATGTTTGGCTAGATGCGCCAATTGGCTACATGGGCTCGTTCAAAAACCTGTGTGACAAGCGTGATGATCTCGACTTCGACGAGTACTGGAAAAAAGACAGCACAACAGAGCTTTACCACTTTATCGGGAAAGACATCGTTTACTTCCACTCTCTGTTTTGGCCAGCGATGCTTGAAGGCAGCGGTTTCCGCAAACCAGACAACGTATTCGTCCACGGCTATGTAACGGTTAACGGCGCGAAGATGTCTAAGTCTAAAGGCACCTTCATCAAAGCAGCCACTTACCTAGATCACCTAGATCCAGAGTGCCTACGTTACTACTACGCGGCGAAGCTCAACAGCCGCATCGATGACCTCGACCTCAACCTTGAAGACTTCACTCAGCGCGTGAACGCTGACGTCGTGAACAAGATTGTTAACCTAGCATCACGTAACGCAGGCTTCATCAGTAAGCGCTTTGACGGCAAGCTTTCAGCACAGTTTGCAGAGCCAGAACTATACAACGAGTTCGCAACAGCGGCTTCTCGCATCGCAGAGCTTTATGAGAGCCGTGAGTTTGGTCGCGCAATCCGCGAAATCACGGCCCTTGCTGACAAAGCAAACCAATACGTCGATGAGAAAGCGCCGTGGGTGATTGCGAAAGAAGAAGGTAAAGACCAAGAGCTGCAAGACATCTGCTCTGTGGGTATCAACCTATTCCGCGTATTGATGACGTACCTAAAACCTGTGATGCCTGCGCTCGCTGCACGCACTGAAGCCTTCCTAAACGAAGAGCTGACATGGGAAGGGGTCGCGTCACCACTGACCGATCACGAAATCACTAAGTTCAAAGCGCTGTTCAATCGCATTGATCCGAAGAAAGTGGAAGCGATGGTGGAAGCGTCTAAAGAAGATGCGGCAGCCGAAGTGGCAGCGAAGGAAGCAGCAGAAGCGGCGAAGCACCAAGTGAGCCAAACTGAGCTGGATAAAGATCCTATCGCCGATGAGATTGAATTTGATGCATTCGCCGCAGTGGACATGCGGATCGCTCGTATCATCTCTTGCGAAGAAGTGCCAAAAGCCAACAAACTGCTTAAGTTCCAACTCGATATCGGCGGTGAAACTCGTCAAGTCTTCTCTGGTATTAAGTCTGCTTACAAACCCGAAGAGCTTGAAGGCAAACTCACCGTGATGGTTGCGAACCTTAAGCCGCGTAAGATGAAATTTGGTATGTCGGAAGGCATGATCCTAGCAGCAGGCCCTGGTGGCAGCGAGCTATGGATTCTTGAGCCTCATGAAGGCGCACAGCCAGGTATGCGCGTGATGTAATCACCAGGCTCGTATCACTCATCCCCGCGTGACACCGTCCGCGGGGATTTTTTGTGCCCTCAATCACAATATTAGGGCTTACTTTGCACCAAAACCGTTCAACCCCTTCGCCCTCCAGAATGTAACCTACTGTATTTAAACAACTTATAAGTTGGCACTGTTCCTGCTCTACCCACTTAGTAGTAGGCGAGTACAAGGAGTACGTTATGTTTGTGTTGATCTCAGTGGTTCTATCGATAGCCGTATTGGCTGTCATGCTTTACTTCTCTAAAAAGCGTCAAAGCACTTTAGAGCGCAAGTTTGAAACACTGGTCTTGCTGCGACAGGTGATGTTGCTTAGCCGCAAACATCGTAGCGCGACCCACCTGGCGTTAACCAAGGAGGTGACGGATAGTGAGCTGGAAGAAATTGAAGCGCTCTACGATCAAATGGTCGATATCACCAATGGCTTGGTGGCCAATGCGCCCTTTGACAACAAACCCATGTACCGAATTTTCCAATTAAAACTCAAAGGCATGCATAAAGAGTGGCAAGACAGAACCGTGATTCGCAACCAAGTCATTCACGGTAAAACCATTCGTCACTGCATGTTCTTGATGGATGAAGTCGCGATTGCATGGTTGATTGAGTCTGAGCGTGAAGATCTCAGTGATGAGTACCACATGAACTGGCAACAAATCCTCGACAGTATGGAAGTGCTGACTCAACTGCGTTTGTGCATTCCAGAAATCGATACTATTGATGGTCGCTTGCGCGTTAAGTACTACTGCGATAAAACGCGTCGTAAACTTAACCAACTGTCGATCATCAGTCCATTGAGTGTTGCCTCGCCAGCCAGCAGTGCCGCGATGCGTGATCTGACTGAAATCGCCATCAGCGAAGAGCTAGAGTGGACAGAAGAAGCCTTGTATGAACTGACCAGTGACGTGTCTGCGGTCATCTCGCAAGTCTATGACCAAGTGTTATCGGACATGACGGAAACACTCTATCTGCCACTTCCTCGAGTAGCGATAGCGTGAACGGCTAACGATACACGTTTTAGCAAAATCTATGGTTGCCAATCTATTGTAAAAAAATAAAAACGGCCAGGTGATAAGACCTGGCCGTTTTCATCATTGTTTGCTCAACGCGAATATGCGCTAAAGAACTCTGATACTTAGAGCATTTTTACTTAGAGCATTGTTTAGAGCATTTTGCGCGCCGCTTCGACGACAACTTTAATCGAGCGTGCTTCGGTTTCTTTTAGCGTAGAGTGATCAGGGATCTCTTTTTGAGTTCGGTTGATGATGACACCCGCCACACAACCTGCTTTTAGGCCAGAGCTTGCACACATCGTCAATAAGGTCGCTGACTCCATCTCGAAGTTCAGTACGCCCATATCTTGCCACTCTTTCATCGAGCCTTGGAAACGTTTCACCACGCGACCTGAGAAGGTATCGTAACGCTCTTGACCAGGGTAGAAGGTATCACTGGAAGCCGTGACACCCATGTGAACCGTTGCACCTGTCTCTTCTACCGCCGCTTTCATCGCTGTTGCCACATCAAAATCAGCCACCGCTGGGAACTCCATAGGCGCGAAATGCAGACTGGCACCATCGAGACGCACAGAGCCGGTTGAAACAATCATATCGCCAACATTCACATGCGGTTGGATTGCACCAGTGGTACCAACACGTAGGAAGGTACGCACACCACACTGCGCTAACTCTTCAACCGCAATAGAAGTCGATGGGCCACCAATACCGGTTGAACACACAACAACAGGCTTGCCCTCTAATTCAGCGCGGTACAGCGTGTATTCACGGTGACTGGCGAGAAAGACGGGATTATCCATCTCTTCAGCAATTTTTTGCACACGTGCAGGATCGCCAGGGATGATCGCGAGTGTCGCACCAGCAAGATCATCTTTTGTAACACCAAGGTGGAAAACAGCTTGAGACATAGGGGAGGCTCCTTATAGTGACAGGCTCATCGAATGGGTGGCGGCCTGTTCTTACATTTGTTTGGGTACCCGGCTACTCTAACCAAGTCAGCAGCAATATGGAGTGATTTAGATCACACATAACAAAGCAACAAAACATTCAATTTCACAATAAACCGTTTTGCATCACACTTTAATGCGCAATATCGTCAATTTTGCACATTAAACCGCCGTTTGATCTCACGTTTTCTCAACGCTACGGCCATCACCCCGAGGTCGACAGCGATGCCTCCGAGAGCGAAATAAACGGCGATGCGTAGATTAAACCGGGTGCTTAAAGCAATCGTTGATGGTTTTACCGATCGCGCGTAACACATCTCTTCTCGTGATGATCCCAACCAATCGACCATTATCAATGACAGGGTAGACCTTGGGTTTACCGACCTTCATCATATCCGCCAACTCGATAATAGAGGTCTCAGGGGTCACTGAAAGTACCTCCTTGCTCATACAGTCCGATACGATATGGGTATCTTGGCAGTAGTAACTCACCTTGATGAGTTTATCCAACAGGTCTTGACCCGAGAGAAAACCAATCACTTTTTTGCTCTCGTCAATCACGGGCCCACCGAGATAATTTGAGTTCATCACCTTTTCAAGTGCCGCACTCAACGACATATTGGGGGTAAATGTCACCGCTTGTAACGTCATATAGTCTCTGACCTTTAATGATTCCATCTGCGTCTCCTTGTCCGTGCTCTGGGCGGGTCATACTATATATTGTCGTCTAATTTCTTGATTTCACAAATGGCGCTGCGCATTTTTCCACCGACCCTCAACTTAATGACTAAACTGTAATTAGTGATAGCGATGGAGAGGTATGAGCCCGTGAACTCAACGTTGACTGAATTGATGAAAGTGAACCCCGCGTTGATGCATACGGTGTTTGCCTCTTTGCCTGAGCCGACCTTTTTAATCAGCAAAACGGGCGTCTATGTGGAGGCGTGGGGTGGACGCGATACGACGCGTCACCATGACCCAAGAATCATTATCGGGCTAGATCAGTACCAGGTACTCCCCGCTGATAAAGCGGTGTGGTTTAGCCAAGTGGTGGTCGATGTCATAGAGAGTCAAATCCCGGCAGAGCTGGAATACTCCCTTGACCCAAAGTCGTTGAGCTGTTTTAACGAGGTGGAAGGGCCAAAAGATCGACAGTTTTTTAATGCGTTGGTGATCCCCCTCCCCGATACGGAGTTTGTCCTCTGGACGGTTCGCAACATCACCGAGCACCAAAATGCGCTAGAAAGGTTGGCAAAGCAGCAGCTTGAACTGGAAAAAATTACCCACATTGACCATTTGACTAAGGTCTACAACCGCTACGCCTTGGATGTGATGGTCCCGGATGTCTTAGAGCTGGCCTATCTTAACCAAACGGGATGTGCGCTGCTGATGATCGATCTTGATTGTTTTAAGCAATACAACGATCGCTACGGCCACTTGAAAGGCGATGATGTGCTTGAATCACTGGGGGCGACGCTGATGAACTGGTGCAGTGCGCACGACCTCTGTTTTCGCTATGGCGGTGATGAGTTTCTGGTTGTGTGTCCCAACATCAGGGAGAGTGAGTGTTTAGAGCGTGCAGAGCAATTGCGAGATCAGGTTAACGCTCTAGCGATTGAGCATCTATCTTCAACCGTAAGCAATTGTGTGTCGATTACGATTGGCATCCATTATTGCCCGCACATTCCCCACCCGATGAGCACCGAGCGTCTAGTTGCTGTGGCAGACAAAGCGCTGTTCTTTGCCAAAAAACAGCGCCGGGGTACGATTCATCAAATCAATCAGTGGTAGAGCAAGGCATCCACTAGGGTTGTTGCCAGCGCTGTGCGGCTTGCGCATCGGACTCACGCGATTCCACCCAGCGCGTATCGGTTGTCGTGCGCTCTTTTTTCCAAAACGGCGCTTGTGTCTTAAGGTAGTCCATCACAAATTCGCACGCTTCAAACGCGGCTTTGCGATGCGCACTCGTTACGCCGACAAACACAATTTGATCGCCAATATCAAGATCGCCAACACGATGAATCACACGCACACAATCCAGCGGCCAACGCGCCAATGCGCTGTCGCCAATCTTTTGCAGCGATGATTCCGTCATTCCTGGATAATGTTCAAGGGTAAGACCGGTCACTTGGTCGCCCAAGTTCATGTCCCTAACCTTGCCGACAAAGGTCACCACTGCGCCAATACTGGCGTCCTTCGCCAACTGACCATACTCCTCACCGACATCAAAATCATCCGCTTGAACAGAGATACGAACCGTCATCGTTAGCCCCCAGTCACTGGTGGGAAAAAGGCCACTTCATCGCCATCTTTCAGCGGATGGGTAAGCGGCACAATCGCTTGATTCACCGCTGCGAGCAGTTTACCCGCTTCAAGTGCGAGAGACCATTTGCCCTCTTGCTGCGCAAGATGCGCACGCAATGACTCCACGGTGTCAAATTGGTCAGGGAGCGTTAATGTATCAACGCCAACCAACTCGCGCGTCTGCGCAAAAAACAATACGTTAATCATAATCCACCTTGAAATGCCCGGATTTTCCGCCCGTTTTCTCCAAAAGACGCACCGAACCGATCACTATGTCTTTTTGAACCGCTTTACACATGTCGTAGATGGTCAGCGCCGCCACTGAAGCCGCGGTCAATGCTTCCATCTCCACACCGGTTTTGCCGGCGAGCTTGCACACCGACTCGATGCGCACCTGACTCTTTTCGGTCAGCGCTTCCAACTGTACTTCCACTTTGGACAGAAGCAGCGGATGGCATAACGGAATCAAGTCCCAGGTTTTTTTCGCGGCTTGAATACCGGCAATACGAGCGGTGGCAAACACGTCACCTTTGTGATGCTCTCCAGAGAGAATCAGTTGCAGCGTCTCTGGCGCCATGTGAACAAAAGCTTCAGCGCGCGCCTCGCGCACTGTGTCTGCTTTGCTCGACACATCGACCATATTCGCTTCACCCGAAGCATTGATGTGAGTCAGTTCACTCATGCGACCCCCTTATACCGATAAGTGAGGCATAAAGTTACAAGGACGATGGCTGGCATCCAACTGCTGCTTGATGATCTTAGTCCAGCCTGTGCGACACGCGCCTGTCGAACCCGGCATGGCAAAAATCACGGTGTGATTGGCAAAGCCAGCAATGGCACGTGACTGAATCGTTGAAGTGCCGATTTCTTCAAAAGAGACCATGCGAAATAGCTCGCCAAACCCTTCCACTTCTTTATCAAATAAAGGCTTCAGTGCTTCAGGCGTACTGTCGCGAGAAGTAAACCCCGTACCGCCGGTGATCATCACCGCTTGGATTGACTCATCCGCAATCCACTGAGAGACGATGGCACGAATCTTATACATGTCATCAATCACAATTTGTTTATCGACCACCTGGTGTCCTACCTCTTGAGCTTGCTCGACCAAGTAGCGTCCCGAGGTATCGTTTTCTTCGTTACGGGTATCCGACACGGTTAACACCGCGATTGTCGCCGGTTGAAATTTGCTTTCTGCGTGACCCATTTGTTCACCTTTCACATAATTTACGTTGTTATTTTTTTGATCACGAGTGTCGCCCCGCGATCACAAACTCTTCTTTCGTCACTCTGACGTGGCTATCCACCGATAGAGGCTAAATGAGGTGTAGCACCTGAGTTTCCATCATGAAGAAAGTGACTGACGGATTTGGTTTGAAGTGATTGCTGAATACGCGACGTCAGCGCCGCTTGTTGGCCATCACTTTGGAGCAAATCTCTCAGATCCACCCCCTCTTCACCAAACAGACATAAGTGCAATTTACCAATTGCCGAGACTCGTAGACGATTGCAACTTTGGCAAAAATCCTTCTCGTAAGGCATGATCAAACCAATTTCACCTTGGTAATCTGGGTGAATAAACACCTGAGCGGGGCCATCGTTACTGGCTCGAGCCTTGAGCAGCCAGCCGTTGGCGATAAGCTGATTGCGAATCGCCACACCGGAGACATGATGTCGTTGAAACAGCTCATCCATCTCACCCGTTTTCATCAATTCAATGAAACGTAACTGGATTGGCCGGTCTTTTATCCAAGCGAGAAACGCCGGCAGTTCTTGCGCATTGAGATCTTTCATCAACACGACGTTCACTTTGACCTGCGAATACCCCACTTCAAACGCTTTATCAATGCCCGCCATGACTTGGGTAAACTTGTTCTCACCGGTGATCTGGTGGAACATGCGCGAGTCAAGGCTATCGACGCTAACGTTAATGTGAGTTAACCCGGCTTGCTTCCACTGTTCAACCTGCTTCTCCATCCGGTAGCCATTAGTGGTAGTGGCGACTTTCTTGATGCCCGGCGTACTTGAGACGGTATGAATGATATCCGTGAAGTCTTTACGTAAGCTGGGCTCTCCGCCTGTGATGCGCACCTTGTTAGTGCCGCACTCGGCGAACGCATTGACGACCCGTTGGATCTCTTCTATCGATAAAAAAGACGAGCTACGACGCCCCGCAGGTTGATAACCATCAGGCAAGCAGTAGGTACATTTGAAGTTACAGACATCTGTAACAGAGAGACGCAAGTAGTAAAACTTGCGTTGAAAACTATCTTCGAATTGTTGCGCCACGAAACACCTTTCCAAACACGGGAGGCATGACCATTTCCAATCAAGCCCTTGTGACCTTATGTCACTGGCTTAGCGCGCTTATTCTCTTGTTGAAAACTTAGCCCGATAAGCTCGGAGTTATGGCAACCGGTTCCGTTTTGAACCAGCAGCTAAGCGATAAAATACTTAAAATTTGTGGGCCTTTCTACCTTTGGCGTAAAAAAACCGAATCTCGCGCCCAAAATACCCACTATTGAGTACTTGCGGCGCCTCGATTACTCTACATTGTAGTCCATAGTGATAATAACAATGACACACACATGACGTTATACAATACAAAAAAAGTGGTCGCAGTTGGCGGCGGTCACGGTCTAGGGCGCATGTTGGCGGCTCTAAAAGATTTCGGTAGTAACGCCACGGGGATCGTGGCGACGACAGATAACGGTGGCTCAACTGGGCGCATTCGCCACTGCCAAGGCGGCATTGCCTGGGGCGACACTCGTAACTGTATCAACCAATTGATCACCGAACCCTCCATAAGCTCAATGATGTTCGAATATCGCTTCAAAGGCGCGGGAGAGCTCGATGGTCATAACCTTGGCAATCTTATGCTCACGGCACTGGATAACCTGTCCGTGCGCCCACTGGAGGCGACCAATCTCATTCGCAATATGCTTAAAGTGGATGTCAATATCATCCCCATGTCAGAGCACCCTTCTGACTTGAAAGCCCTTGCACCTAACGGACGCTGGGTCACCGGTGAAACCAGTGTCGATGAAATGCCAGATAAGTTGATTCGTTTAGACTTAGAGCCAGAGGTACCGGCGACGAAAGAGGGCGTCCTCGCTATTGAACAGGCAGATGCAATCATACTTGGCCCTGGCAGTTTTCTGACCAGTATTATGCCCCCGCTGCTGCTGCCTGAATTAAGTAAAGCCATCGCGCTCAATCGCAAAGCGACACTGATTTTCGTCGAAAACTTATCCAAGGAGCATGGTCCTGCGGGGAAAATGTCCTTAAGGGAAAAACTCGAATGGTGTGAACGCGCATGCCAAGGGCGTAGGATTGATGTGGTGCTCGGTGATACGCCTCACCCTGAGCTCAGCGAGTGGAACTGTGTGACGACGCACCTTGCCTCACCCAATCGCGACTGGCGTCACGACCGAGTGAAATTGCAGAGCGCCATTGAACATTTAGTTGACCAATAACGAGTGGTAACTTTGCTTGGTCTCGTGCAACAGAGTAATCATGGCATGCTTTGATTGCTCTACGTCTAACTTCGCCCCGGTTTTGACTTTGGTATCTATTTGCGTAGAGAGATGGCACAGGGCATCGGCGCCAAAACTGGCGGCGCTGCTTTTCAACGCGTGGCTGATCTCTTTAAGGTACTCTAACACGTCCGTTGCACCGTCATCGGAGAGATGCTCAATGTAACTGCTCAGTTCCCCTAAAAAGATGTCTAATAGCACGGGGACATTCTCTTGGCCGATTTCATCGGCCAACTTATCGACTTTAGCCTGATTCAAAACAGGTTCCATTAGCTTTCCTTAGCGTTCCACGCTTGTAATTTTCGATAGAGCGTTGACGGGCTGACATCCAAATACCCTGCGGCCTTCGGGATATTGCCATCACATGCGGCGATCGCCTGCTCAATGGCGTTTTTCTCAGTCAACCATAACGGAAAAATCTCATGCACTGAAATCGTCTCCGGTTGCGGTAAAGAGACTCGGATTTCATTGGTCGCCGGTTGGTTTAGCGGCGGCGGCAACATGTCTAAGGTGATCTCGCGGCCATTATTAAGCACAACGACGTTCCGTAACACGTTTTGCAGCTGACGCACATTGCCCGGCCACTCATAACGTTTAAAACGTTCGACCACATCCGGTGCCAGACGAACAAAATCTTTCCCTTCTTCATTGGACATGAAACCCAGCAGCGAGTAGGCAATCTCTATAATATCTTCTCCACGCTCACGCAGTGGCGGGAGATGCAAAGGGATCACATACAGGCGATAGTACAAATCTTCCCGAAAACGCCCTTCTTCCACTTCTTTCCAAGGATCTCGGTTAGTTGCACACACAAAACGCACGTCTACACTTTTCATTTTAGACGACCCGACTTTCTGGAAAGTACCGGTCTGGATAAAACGCAGCAATTTGGTTTGCAAGTCTAGATCCATCTCGCACAGCTCGTCCAAAAAGAGTGTGCCACCATCAGCCAACTCTGCGGCGCCCTGCCTGTCGGTTGATGCGCCGGTAAACGCCCCTTTCACGTGGCCAAACAGCTCACTCTCAATCAAATCCTTAGGAATCGCCGCACAGTTGATCGCAATAAAGGGCTTATCGCCACGTTTACTGGTGGCATGAATAGCCTCGGCGCACACTTCTTTACCTGTGCCACTCTCACCAGTGATAAAAATACTCGCTTTACTGGTTGCGGCGGAGTCGATGGTGCGATAGACCGCTTGCATGGTTTGGCTACTGCCGATGAACCCTTGATAACTCTGATTTCCCGGGTTATCGGCTTCGTTTTTCAACTTAGTGGCTTTACGAATCGCGTTGTTCACGGTTACGCGCAGGCGATCAGCTTCACACGGCTTAATCATAAAGTCTTGCGCGCCAAGACGCATCGCTTCTACCGCGCTATCAATCGAGCCGTGGGCAGTCATAAAGATAACAGGGACATCCGGATCTTTCGCTTTCACCGCGGTTAATACGTCCATTCCCGTCATATCGGGAAGTCTTAAGTCGAGTAGGATGAGATCCGGTGTGCGAAAATTGAGGCTCTCAATCGCATCACGCCCAGTGCCGACGATATTGATGTCTATCCCCAGTGGCGTGAGATACGAGCGATAGAGCGCCGCAACGGACGCCGTATCTTCTACCATGAGTAGGTATTTGGATTTTTGAGTATTCATTGCCTAGCCGTCTATTTTTATTTTGCATTCGACTAAATGATTGCATTGCGCATTGCATTTTGCAAATTTATCACCTAAAAAGCGCGTAATTGAATGAAAATCACGCTTTAAAAGTTGGCACGCTAGATGCAATAAACACTGTGACCCTCATGGGTCACCTAGCCAACTGACGTTGTTAGTGAACAAAGTATTCACAAGAATAGCCAATAGAACTGATTTCTGTTGGCTTTTTTTTGTCTTGTGATCTGGGATTAGCTGTTGGCAATAAATTGCTGCCTCAGCTTGTCAATTTGGTCACGCTTCTCAGCAGCAAGCTCAAATTCCAACTCTTGCGCATGACGATACATTTGCGCTTCGAGCTGACTGATCGCTTTCTCTAACTCTTGTGGGCTCATATTGCCATAGGATTGAGACAACTCGGCGACTTTGGACAAAGGCACGGCGTTTTGATTCTTCTGACGCTTCGACTTCGTGATATCACCTAGCTCCATAATATCTTTGATATTACGTTTTAATGCTTGTGGCTCTATGCCCATTTTCTCGTTGTAAGCTTGCTGTTTCTCGCGACGTCGATTCGTCTCGTCCATCGCTTTCTTCATCGACTTGGTGATGGTGTCCGCGTACAGAATCGCTCGACCCTCAATGTTTCGCGCCGCGCGGCCTATGGTCTGAATCAAGGAACGTTCTGAACGCAAGAAGCCTTCTTTATCTGCGTCTAAAATCGCTACGAGAGAGACCTCAGGCATATCGAGCCCTTCTCGCAACAGGTTAATACCCACTAGGACGTCAAACTCACCAAGTCTCAGATCGCGAATGATCTCGACCCGCTCCACCGTATCGATGTCTGAGTGTAAATAACGCACTTTGACGTCATGCTCGGTCAAGTACTCAGTGAGATCCTCCGCCATTCGCTTGGTCAGCGTCGTGACTAATACACGCTCATCTTTCGCCGCTCGAATACGAATTTCTGACAGTAGATCATCTACCTGAGTCGCCACGGGGCGCACTTCAAGTTGTGGGTCAAGCAAACCCGTCGGCCTAACGACCTGATCGGCGATCTCCCCATCCGATTTCTCTAGCTCATAATTACCTGGCGTCGCTGAAACAAAAATGGTTTGCGGTGCCAATGATTCAAACTCTTCAAACTTCAACGGACGATTATCGAGCGCCGAAGGCAGACGAAAACCAAACTCCACTAAGGTCTCTTTTCGTGAGCGATCCCCTTTGAACATCGCGCCGATTTGCGGAACTGTAACGTGCGATTCATCAATCACCAACAAGCCATCGTGCGGTAGATAGTCAAACAAGGTCGGCGGCGGCTCTCCCTCATTTCGACCACTGAGGTAGCGGGAGTAGTTTTCAATCCCCGAGCAAAAACCCAACTCGTTCATCATCTCTATATCAAACTGAGTACGCTGGGAGATCCTCTGCTCTTCAAGCAATTTATTGTTTTCCAGCAACGTTTTTTTACGCCCTTCCAACTCTACCTTGATTTTTTCTATCGCATCTAAAATACGATCTCGAGGGGTAACGTAGTGCGTTTTGGGATAAATGGTAAATCGCGGTAGGTCTCGCTGTTTGACCACACCCGTGAGCGGGTCAAACACGCTGATGCAATCTATCTCATCATCAAACATCTCAATCCGTACCGCATCTTGATCCGATTCAGCCGGGAAGATGTCGATCACCTCTCCACGCACTCGAAATTGGCCGCGCTCGAACGCAACGTCGTTGCGGCTGTATTGCAATTCGGCCAAACGACGTAGGATGTCACGTTGGTCCATCACATCGCCGCGACGGATGTGCAACATCATTTGCAAATAGGATTCAGGATCGCCCAAACCATAGATCGCAGACACCGACGCGACGATGATGGCATCTTTACGCTCAAGTAGCGCTTTGGTGGCCGACAGGCGCATTTGCTCTATGTGCGAGTTAACCGAGGCGTCCTTTTCAATAAAGGTGTCGGTGGTAGGTACGTAGGCTTCAGGCTGATAGTAGTCGTAGTAAGAGACGAAATACTCAACAGCATTATTAGGGAAAAACGACTTCATCTCTCCGTACAGCTGCGCAGCCAGTGTTTTATTCGGTGCAAGTAGAATGGCTGGCCTTTGTGCTTGAGCAATCACATTCGCCAGTGTGAACGTCTTGCCAGAGCCCGTAACACCGAGCAGTGTTTGATGGGCAAGCCCTGCATCAAGGCCCTCGAGTAACTGCTTGATCGCGGTTGGCTGATCCCCTGATGGCTGATAGTCTGAGACCAGATCAAATACTTTATTCATACGCATGTACACCGTAAGACAATTTCGTCTATTTTGGCTGTATAGATATACAGACTCAATAGGCGAGAGAAAAATAAATTACCGATTTTTCTTATCTGTAGAATTTACTCTAGATCATCATATTCATTCCTGTTAATATTCCTCCCCCTAAAGGAAATCTACTCCTAAAATTCCTCTCTTTTACTCCACAGCTTACTCACATTTCAAGCTAATTTGTTACATTCTCTTTTTGTTATGCACAGGCTAAGATCTCGCCGTTTCTCAGGCATTTTCTCGATTATCATCTGATAGAACAAGGTTTTGTAACCCAAACTCTTCACGTTACAAATTAGAGTAAAGGCATTAATTTTGACGGAAATTTTACTTGATCAGATCTCATGCACACACTTATCCACAATTTTGGTGGATAAGTAAATAGAGCCCAAATGCCGCAAGGGCTACAGAAAAGTAAAGCTTTTTTTATGATTAATTTTTGCGTTTTTACGCAGAATGAAACTTGACAGATTTTCTGGTACTGCTAATATTCCGCTCGCTTTAGAGCAATTCCCCCTTAGTTCAGTTGGTAGAACGGCGGACTGTTAATCCGTATGTCGCAGGTTCGAGTCCCGCAGGGGGAGCCAAATTTCTAAAAATGCCCAGCTTATACAGTTGGGCATTTTTACATCTAGAGCTTTGTGAACGGTGAATATGTCACAGCCGGATGGCCGGCCCGTTCGAGTCCCGCAGGGGGAGCCAAATTTCTAAAAATGCCCAGCTTATACAGTTGGGCATTTTTACATCTAGAGCTTTGTGAACGGTGAATATGTCACAGCCGGATGGCCGGCCCGTTCGAGTCCCGCAGGGGGAGCCAAATTTCTAAAAATGCCCAGCTTATACAGTTGGGCATTTTTACATCTAGAGCTTTGTGAACGGTGGATATGTCACAGCCGGATGGCCGGCCCGTTCGAGTCCCGCAGGGGGAGCCAAATTCAAGAAAGCCCAGCTTAGAAATAAGTTGGGCTTTTTTACGTTCAGAGCGTTGTGAACAGTGAATATGTCACAGCCGGATGGCCGGCCCGTTCAGCGAATAGATGGCTGAACGAACCAGATTAAATTATTGAAATCGATTAGTTGATAACGATAGTTGAACCAACCATTTCTTCATTCAGTACTGTTAGGTTAGACGCACCTACTGTACCCACCGCTTTCAATAGACCTTGCTCGTCACGCTCCATTGCTGGTGCGTCTGTAGTAACACCCTCAGGCAATTGGTCTAAGCCTTCGATTTGACCATAGAAGATATTGTTCACAAACTTAGAACCCACCATCTGGAATTTTTCGCCTTCAAATTGTCGGAATGCGTTTGTACCATCTTCAGTTGCGATAGACAGGTTGTTTTCAAATAGCGTATTAACAGCTGGGAAGATTGTTTCAACACGTTCATCGTTGGTTAAGCTCACACGGTGAATCGCATTACTCGCAAAGATGCCTTGTGTATTGTTTACTAGCGTGTTGTTCTTAACAACAACGTCTTTTGGTGTCCACTGCTTTTGCAGTGTTTTACCGTCTGTTGAATCTTTACTTAGCACTTCGCCATTCGCTACATCGATGATGCCTGTGTTCAGCACAAGAGCGCCACGGTAAGTACCTTTACCTAATGTGCCTTCGATATAGTTGTTTTCAATAATGTGGTTTTCATCATAGATACGGATACCGCCTGAGTTAGCCGTGTTACCCGGTAAGATCACGTTGTTTGTCACAACATTATTATGGCCATGACGTAAAGAAATCATCGAAGTACTGTTTTTGATTGTGTTGCCATCAAAAGTGATGCCGCTCGCTTTCACAGAGATAAGCTCGATCTCGCCAGAGCCGTTTTTACCGACATAACCACTGATATTGTCGAAGTAGTTATTGCGGATAATACTTTGTGAATCAAACAGTGAGTTGTGGCTGTCACCCACGCGGATCGCTTGTCTGTCGTTGCGGTTGGTTCTCACCATTTTCGGGTTAGAGTTTTCGATCAGCTCCATATCTAAAGCCGTCAGGTCTTTAAAGATGTTACCTTCGATCAGAGTTTTCTCTAACTTGTCTGATGTTGCCACAACAAGCATCGCGCCGCGCTTGTACTTACCTTCAAAAGTATTGTTGGTAATCTTGTTGTTTTCACCGCCAACCGTGATCCAACGGATGTTAGGGTATTTTCCTTTCTCATCCGCTACGTATTCGTAGTCGTTGAACTTGTAGATAACAGAGTTATTTAAGGTGTTGTTTTTACCAAAGATACCAAACACGCCCATGATGTTTGCATCATGACTTTCAGTGCTTAGCGTTGCGCCACCTTCAGTGAAGACTAAGCTCTCAATTAGGTTATTGTCACCCTTAATCAAGAACTGAGTTGAACCGTTAAAAATGGCAGTTCCAGGCTCTTGAGCGACAATCTTGACGTTGTTCGCTGATAAAGTCACACGACCTAAATCGGCATAGCGACCTGGTTTGATGCTAATCACATCGCCATCTTGCGCGTTGTTGATGCTCTCGCGTAGCTCCAATACCTCTTGTGCAGAAGCCACAGCAACACCTTGATCAACCATAACTGCTGTCGGTTGGGTAACTTGTTCTGTGCTTGCGTGGCTCGTTGTCGCGCTTGCGAATAGTAATGAACCTAAAATAAATGCAATTGGTGACTTTTTCATTAGTATCTCTTTCGTAGGGTATTTGAGTATGAGGGAAGGTTAGCAACACACAAGAGGGCGAGAAAACCGATTCGCCCTTGGAATGTGGTCTGAATCGCATCGGCTTTGTTAAACTGTGGATAAGTTCAAATAATTTAATAACACAAATAGACCGTGCTATTTAATGGTTGTAAAGGGTCTTGGTTCAGGTTAATAGATCTCTTAGATTTTATTTTAACTTATTGTTTTTAAAGCCTTATATTTGGGGCCACCTTAACTCTTAGTAGAAATTTTAAACTAGACCATATGAGGGAGTCTGTAAATCAAGGAGAATTTGTAATATTAGTGCACTTGGCATAACGAAATATTGATGGGAGTTTTGGGAAAGATATAGAGTATGAATGAGTTGGTAATTCTTTCTGCTAGCAGTGTTCCCGCTAGCACGTTTCTGGACAAAAGTCACTTAGAGAAGTCACTTAAATTAGCAAAATGCGGATAACTTTAGGTATGGGAAAGTTGCTTAATGAAGTGTCCAGTTTTGCAGGCACAGATCAAAGTGACAAAACCCAGCGTATCACTTCACTTCAAATCAAAGAAGAAGTTGAAGAATTGAAGAACTATCACTATCATTTTTGCCATTCTTCATAATATTTTCAATTGGTTAGAAGGCGATTAGAGAATGAGAAACGTTGTTAGTGACGATAAAATCAGTGATTTTCGAGACTTAGTTAACTCAAACTCTAGCTTTGTGTATCAAATATACAAAGATAAAGGTGGTAAGAATCTTTTTAACCTCGTTTGCTCTGCTATGGATTGGATCTCTGTCTCTGTTCGCCACTTAGAAAATGCGCCTGAGTTTGACAAGAACATAGATAGTAGATGTATGCAGGTCTACTCTCTGATCTCTTCAATAGACCTTATTTTCGAGTCAATAAAACAACTCCATCGAGTGTTTATAACTGATAAGAAAGAGCCGTTTTATGGTGAAAAGAAATGTTTCAAAGATCGCCTCTTCGCTAATGAAGATGATAATAATTATTTTAAAACTATCAGGGCGTGTTTCGGTGCTCACCCTGTAAATCTGAATCAAGAAAACTCAAAGCGTTTCGCAAGTTGGCCATTTCAAAGTCATTTCAACACTGGCGATTTGAGTGTTCATTTGTACAGTCGAGATGTGGGTAAAGAAGACCTAACGTTAAACCTCAATATCAATGAGCTGCTGGAATTTCTCAGAATTCGATATGAGTATCTTGATGTTATTGCTGATCGGATTGAAACGCTGTTTGTTGAGTATCAACACAAACTTTCAAAAGAAAAAATTGAGACTAAATCAGATCCTTTAGAACAACTCTATGTTCTTCGTACTGAGTCAGAAAAACGATTAGATAACGATTACTATAACGGGGAGATTAACGACCTGATTATGATTTTTGAAGCGGAAGTAACTGACGCTGACCTTGTACCATTGGCTGATAAGTATAAAGAATCCCTCCTACCTCTGATTGAAGAGATTAAGACGAACCTTCAAGAAATGAACATCGTTGACCTAGCAAACGATAGTGAGCTGAGAATAAGATCTGAACTTGATAAAGAGTTACGTTATGAACTTGGTAAGTTCTACACTTGGGTTCACGGTGGCAGGTACGATCCGCTACTTGAATATTATTTTGAAAGGTTTAACGCTTCTACTGACGGTAAGTTCAAGTTCACCAAAACTGATGACATCAAACTTACGTTTCTTAAAGCAAAGCTCATGCTAACTGAATAGTGTGAACAAATTGGCTCAGCTTTTTTCTTTTGCTGTTCATTACTTTTTGTATATCAAAGTTACCTCAACATCACTGTTTGAACTTTGGGTTGTAACTCATAAAGGGGCAGAAATGAGATAACGCGTGTTCAGCTAATTACGGCTTTAAACCCAAAAAGTAATCGCACGTTATTGTCATCTGACAGCAGCCGGATGGCGCAATAAAAAATGGTCATCCGTTGGATGACCATTAAATACGTTTACGTAGAGGGCGTGGAGGTTACGCGCCTTCGTTATGCAACTCTAGGTTAGCAAGCTCTTGCTGAATTTCTCGTTGCGTTTTTGCATCATCGCTGCGCAAAGACTCAAGAAAGTCTAAGTACTGCTGATTGATGTCGCCGGTTACGTATTCACCGCTAAATACCGACGTTTCGAACTGAGAGATGTCTGTGTTGCCTAGGCCAACGGCGTCCGTAAGGTCTTCCAACGTCTGGAAAATGAGCTCATCGGCACCAATTTGCTTACAGATCGCTTCGTTGTCTCGGCCATGGGCGATAAGCTCATTGGCGCTTGGCATGTCAATGCCGTAAACGTTCGGGAAGCGAATCTCTGGCGCAGCAGAGACCATGTACACTTTCTTCGCACCTGAATCGCGGGCCATTTCGATGATCTGCTCTGACGTAGTACCACGTACGATAGAGTCATCAACCAACAACACATTCTTGTCTTTAAACTCTGAACGAATCGCGTTGAGTTTACGACGTACTGACTTCTTACGCTGCTGCTGACCCGGCATGATGAACGTGCGGCCAACATAGCGGTTTTTCACAAAACCTTGGCGGTAAGGCTTTTCAATCGCTTGAGCGATTTGTAGGGCGATGTCACACGAGGTCTCTGGAATCGGGATAACCACATCAATATCCAGATCAGCAAATTCGTCACGAATTCGGTCGCCCAGTTTCTTGCCCATTTCCACGCGCGCGCTGTAAACCGAAATTTTATCGATAAATGAGTCAGGACGTGCAAAGTAAACAAATTCGAAAATACATGGGTTGAGTCGAGGGTTGTCCGCACACTGCTTAGTATGCAGTTGACCATCAAACGTCGCATAGATTGCTTCACCTGGCGCGACATCGCGCATAAAGTCAAAACCGACGGCATCCAGTGCCACTGATTCAGAGGCAACCATGTACTCGGTGCGACCTTCAACCTCGCGTTTACCTAAACACAATGGGCGAATGCCGTTAGGATCGCGGAACGCAATCATGCCGTGACCAATGATCATAGCCGTCACCGCGTAAGCACCACGAATCGCGCGATGCACGTTGGTGACAGCACGGAACACATCTTCAGAGGTAACGTTACCTTTAAAAGTATCAATCTCATGAGCCAACACGTTAAGCAACACTTCTGAGTCAGAGGTGGTGTTGATGTGACGACGGTCTTTCTCGAACAACTTTTCGCGAATTTCGTGTGCGTTTGTGAGGTTACCGTTGTGAGCCAGTGTGATACCAAATGGTGAGTTCACGTAGAAAGGTTGCGCTTCAGACGCGCTTGAGCTTCCTGCTGTTGGGTAGCGAACATGGCCGATACCCACTGTACCTTGAAGTCTTTGCATGTGTTTGGCTTCAAACACATCCTTTACTAAACCGTTCGCCTTTCTCAGACGAAAACGATTGCTATCTATGGTACAAATACCCGCGGCATCTTGGCCACGATGCTGCAATACCGTCAATGCGTCATAGATAGACTGGTTTACAGGCGTTGTGCCCACGATTCCAACAATACCACACATGTCTTAACCCTCGATTTTCGACAATGGCTGGAGCGCTATAGCGCCCCAGATAAGAAACTAGATGTTGCTTGTAGGTGTTCAAAAAAAGGTGCGATGATGCGGCTGAATTCCGGTACCAACTGCGACCCTTTCCACCACTGTGAGTCTGGAAACGACGTAAACGCATCCATGAAGAATAGTGCCGCTGACACTATAAGAACACCTCGTAAACCGCCAAACACGATACCAAGGACTCTATCCGTTCCAGACAAACCTGTCTTCTGCACTAATTGAGCAATCACATAATTGACGATAGCACCGACAATCAGAGTTGCAATAAACAGAGCAGCGATCGCGGACCCGTTTCGGATCATGTCATCTTCGATATTGGTGAAATACATCGCCAATTTCGCGTAGTACTGACTGGCAATAAAAAAGGCGCCAAACCAGATAACAAGAGACAGTGCTTCTTTCGCGAAGCCACGAATTAAACTGATCAGCGCTGAGAGGCCGATCACACTTAAAATGACAATATCTAACCAGTTCATGTTGTTCTACATCTTAAGTTGGCGCGCATTTTAACAGAAAAAACGCTGACGCAAACGTTTTCTTATGGATTTAGTGGTTTAAATTTAAGCAATCGGCCTTTTGAGCCAGTGATCTTTTCCAGTTCAATCACTTGGCGTTCGAGTTTACTCTTCGACACATCAGGACCAATAATTACTCGGGTAAAACCATTCTCTAATTTGGTGTGTGCTTGGTATCCGCGCTTTTGTAAATCATCCACGACGCTCTGCGCATTCTCTGCGTTTTTCAACGCCATCAGTTGGATGATCCACGCACTGTCTTGATACTCATTTCGTTCAGGGATGGCTTTAACGATCACCTCGAGTGGCGCCTCTTCTGCACTCTCCTCTTGAGTGACGACCGCGACAGGCGTATCGGGCAGCGCTTTCGAGTCATCCACCGGCTCGAGAATCTCAAACGATTCCAGATCGCTTTCAAGCTCCGGTTTTAGCGGGATACTGGCAATCTCTTCCTGATAGTGGCTTTTCTTGCCATCGAGCACATCGGGCAATACGATGACGCCAACCGCTACTAAGATGATGGTACCGACTAAGCGGTTTTGAAATTTGCTCGCCATTTAATCTCCTTGTGTTTGCCAATGCGCCAACACTTCCCCAACGGTATGAAATGAGCCAACAACCAGTATCACATCGTCTTGGCCCGCCTTTGTCATCGCGGCTTCAAAAGCCAGCACCGGAGAATCAAAGGTTTGAGTCGCGGCTGGTAAATAGCTTGCCAGTTCATTAGCGTGCGCGGCGCGAGGGCCATGCAGTGAAGCTGGATACCAATGCGAAGAAAGCTCGCTCAAGATAGCCAGCGTCGCCTTGATGTCTTTATCATGCAGCATGCCCACCACAGTATGAATCACACGTTTTGGGTATTGCTTTGCTACACGTTCAACCAAGTATTGCGCTGAATGTGGATTGTGCGCGACATCCAAAAGTATCACTGGCGAAGTGTGCAGAATTTGCATGCGCCCTGGCAAGGTGGCGTTTTCAAGGCCGTTGACGATATTGATATCTGTGATATCCAGATTGGCGTTTGCCAGCGCCGTTAAGGCCGTCGCCGCGTTCTGCAGTGGCAGTCCGGGAATGGGTAGCTCGTTTAATTCAAAAGTGCCCAGTTGCCAGCGCCATTGTGTCTCTGATTGTTGCTCATAGTGGTATTGAATCCCCACTTGAAAGAGCTCAGCCTGAATATCATCGGCGTGTGCTGCCACGGTTGATGGCGCTTTCGGTTGACCGCAAATCGCTGGTTTGCCTGCGCGAAAGATGCCGGCTTTCTCAAAACCAATCACGTTAATGTCATCGCCCAGCCAATCGACGTGGTCGATGGCTAAACTGGTAATCACGGATACGTCATGATCGACGACATTAGTGGCGTCTAAACGCCCGCCCAAACCGACCTCAAGCAAGACAACATCCACTTGCTCGGTTTGAAACAGGCGTAACGCCGCAAGCGTGCCAAACTCAAAAAAGCTTAGGCTGATATCCCCGCGCTGCTGTTCAATGAAATCGAAGGCTTGGCAATGCTTCTCGTCGGCTAAATCGACGCCATTGACGCGCACGCGCTCGTTGTATCGAATTAAATGAGGAGAAGAGTAGACACCGACTTTATACCCTGCGTCGAGCAAAATCGCTTCCATCAAAGCGCAGGTAGAACCTTTGCCGTTGGTACCAGCAACGGTAATGACTGTCGGAGCGGGTTTGGTTAAGTTGGCTTGTTGTGCGACGGCTTGGACTCGGTCTAGCCCGAGATCGATCGCTGAGGTATGGATGTTGGCTAAATAATCAAGCCACATCGTAAGAGGGGATGTGGCTTGTGGAATTTGGGTTTGACTCATCTAACTGAAACCATAAATTGTGGTGGTTTGTTAGTGTGTTACTTTACCCTTTTTCGTCCGCTTCTGGTACTTCATATGCAGGTTCATTTGGCGCATCATTCACAGAAACCACCAATGGCGACGGTTGATTGGTCATTTTGGCCAACAAACTGCCGATGCGTTGACGCATTTCACGGCGATCAACAATCATATCGATAGCCCCATGCTCCAACAGGAACTCACTGCGCTGGAAGCCTTCTGGAAGATCTTCACGAACGGTTTGTTCAATCACACGGCGACCTGCAAAGCCAATCAGTGCTTTGGGTTCACCAATATTGATATCGCCTAGCATCGCTAAGCTCGCCGATACACCGCCCATGGTTGGGTCCGTCATCACTGAAATGAACGGCAAGCCTTTTTGCGATAGTCGCTCTAACGCTGCACTGGTTTTAGCCATCTGCATCAGAGACATTAGCGCCTCTTGCATTCGCGCACCACCACTGGCCGAGAAACAGACTAAACCACAGTTGTTTTCCATCGCCGCTTCAACCGCACGTACGAAGCGAGCGCCAACGACTGAACCCATCGAGCCACCCATAAAGGAGAACTCAAACGCACACGCAACCACAGGTAGACCCAACAGCTCGCCTTGCATAACGATGAGCGCGTCTTTTTCACCACTGCTCTTTTGCGCAGCAGAAATGCGGTCTTTGTATTTCTTCGAATCGCGGAACTTGAGCTTATCTTGTGGCTCAAGCTCAGTGGCTAACTCAGTACGATTACCTTCATCCAAAAATGTTTCAAGACGACGACGCGACGACATGCGCATGTGGTGATCACATTTAGGACAAACTTCTAGATTTCGCTCTAGTTCAGCGTGATAAAGCACTTGTTCACACGATGTACATTTGGTCCATACCCCTTCAGGGATTGACGCTTTTCTCGATGTGCCGATATTGCTCTTTTCTAAAATCTTTTCAAGCCAACTCATGGAAGACCTTTTCTCTCTCGAT